>JAQSWC010000104.1 GCA_029266815.1 Paucimonas sp. | reverse complement strand
GGCGCCTCGGAAATGATTTGCGAAACCTCGTCCGATGAGGCATTCACGAACAGGCCGACGCTGGATACGAAAGGCGGCACCGCCGTAAGCAGCTTTGCCGCATCGGGCGCGGAAATAAAACGCGGACTTTTCGCATAGAAAACGAACCCAAGGGCATCTGCACCGGCGTTAACCGCAGCGCGGACGTCCTCGATTCGGGTCAGTCCGCAAATCTTGATTCGTGTACGGTAGGTCATTACAGCGTTCTCGATCATAGCCACGGAAGAATCACGTTCTTCTCTTGTGGCAGGCTCCACCTCGAGTCGTATTCTACCCTTGCAAGATACAGCCCGTCCGGCATGAACGTCGGCGCGGCGCGGCTGCGGTCACGGGCGTTCAGCAGTTCGGCCAGCCACTCGGGACGTTGGTTGCCGTTTCCCACCATGATCAGCGAGCCGACAATATTTCTCACCATGTGATGCAGGAAGGCATTGGCGCGCAGCGTGAAGATAATCAGCTCTCCCCGGCGTTCGATGTGGATGGCATGCATGGTCTTGACCGGCGTCTTGGACTGACACTCCGCTGCGCGGAACGCGGAAAAATCATGTGTGCCAAGCAAAAGCCTAGCCGCGGCCTGCATCGGTTCTACGTCCAGCGGACGGAATACCCAACCGGCACGGCCCTGAAAAAAAGGGGACCGGACCGGATGGTTGTACAACACATAGTGATAAGTGCGCGCGGATGCACTGAACCGCGCATGGAAACCGTCTACCTCTACCGCATCCAGCTCATGCGCCCACCGTACAGCAATCGATTCCGGCAGGAAGGCATTCACGCCTCTCACCCACGAAAAGGCATCACGCTTCACATCAGTGTCGAAATGAACCACTTGTTCAAGCGCATGAACGCCTGTATCCGTACGCCCCGCGCATTGAGTACGGGTCTCCGTCAGCGCAAACTGACGCAACGCCGTTTCCAGGCGGTCTTGCACAGTCCGCCCGTCGGGCTGCGTCTGCCAACCGTGCCACGCCGAACCATCGTATTGGATGCCCAGAACAATCCGCTTCAATTTACGCTCTCGATCTCAATTGCAGGCGTACGCGAGGACGAAAAAAATGGGCGCAACATACTGCTGCGCCCACGCTTGATGAACAGAGAAGAATCAAGCCAGTTTGGCCAATAATCCCTTTGCCTTCTCGCTTTGCTCGGGCGAGCCGCCTTTGACAACTTCTTCCAGCAGCTCTCGCGCTCCTTCCTTGTCGCCGATCTCCTGATACGCGACGGCCAGATCAAGCTTGGTCGACATTTCAGCGCTGTCCGAATAATCTTCTTCAGCCGTATCGTGAACCGCATAGGCTTCCTGAACCAGGCCGGAACTTCCTTCCGCCGGCGTGAGCTCTAAAGCGATGTCCGACAAATCGAAAGCCGGAGCAGCATCAGCCTTCGGCTCGGCAGCGGCTTCCACCTCAGCCGGTGCGTCAAGTACAGCCAAGTCATCCGCGCCACCCATTGGGAGGTCCTCCAGCATCGGAATATCCAGAGCCGGCATTTCTGCCTTCTGCTCCGGCGCAGCGGGAGCAACAGGAGTTTCTTCAGCCGGTTTGTTCGTGCTGTCCAGGAAATCGAAATTGATGTCGCCAAGGTCAAGTTTCGGCTCTTCCGGTGCCGGCGGACGGGGCAGCGTTTCAGGCGCTTGCACCGAATTGGAGACAATGCCGTCCAGGTCGAAGTCGAGGTCGTTGGACACTTCTTTCTTCTCTTCAACCAACGGTTCCGGAACCGGAGCTTCCTCCGGCAGTTCGAACGACGGAACCTCGCTTTCGAAATTCATTGGCTCAGGTTCAGCCTGTTTGAGCGGCTCAGGAGGCGGCGCGAGATCAAGCAGGGCGTCCAGATCCGGCTCATCCAAAGGCTGCGTTGACTCCACACCGGCGGCCTTGCCGATGGTTGTCGGGCTTCCCTTCGCGGCAGCATACAGCGGATTGTCCGGATCGATTGCCGCGCCCAGCGCAGCGGCGTGCATCCAGTCGTCGCCCTGTCCTTTCGTCATGCTGTACAGCTCGCTGGCAAGTGTTTCGAACGAACGCTTGTCCTTGCGGTTGGAGTAAATCTCCAGCAGCTTGAGGCGAACTGCATTGCGTTCAGGCTGCGTGCGCAGCGCTTCCTTCAGGATTTCCTCAGCCTGGGCGTCACGACCATAGGCAATGTAGACGTCGGCCTCAGCAACCGGATCAACTTCATTGGTGTCGAGCTGATTGGCGGATGGCGCAAAACTCGAATTGAATACGCTGTTGTTGGTATCCACGCTCTGCCCGCCGGTCGAGCCGAACAGCGAATTCGCCTTCAGGCTGGAATCGGTGATGATGCTGTCCTGGAAGTGCCTGTCCTGGCGCTTGCGGCGCGTGTAATACAACGCACCGCCCAACAGGGTGGCAATGATGCCGACGCCGCCCCAGAGTACAAGAGGCTCGTCAAGCAGACTGGCTTCCGGCTCAGGCGGTGGAACCACGACCTTGGGCTTCGCTTTTTCGGGCGCAGGCTTGACCGGAGCAGGAGCCGGCTTCACTTCCGTGGCTGCGGGCTTTTCCGCAACCTTGGTTTCAGCCTTCACTGCGGGCTGCGGCTCGGGTTTCTTGATATCCTGAACCGCCGGTTTTTGCTCTGCCGGTTTTGCGGCCGCCGCCTCTATCTTCTGTGCTTCCTGTTTTGCCGCTGCCACCTTGGATGCATCCAGCTGCTTCTGGCGCTCGGCCAGTTCCTTGTTTTTCAGCTCTAGCAGTTTCTGCAGTTCGGCAACGTTTTTTTCCAAATCCTTTGCACGGGAATTGGCTTCAGCAAGCGCCTTTTCGTGAGCAACACGTTCTTCTGTGCTCAATCCCGGCTTGCCGCCTTTATCTGCGGCAGCTCCTGCCTTCGAGAGTTTCAGTTTGTCCTTGGACTCGTTGGACGGGCCTGTCTGTTCTTCCACCTTGGCGGTGATCTTGCCTGCCGCACTCTGCTTCGATTCTTCCGACTTCTGCGGGGCAGTCTGTGCGACCCGGCCCGCCAGCTTATTGCGGTATTCGTTGAAATCCGCAGCCTGTGCGACGATGACGCCGCGCGCTTCGCCGCTGCCGACGTTTCTCGCAGTATCCGCATCCGGCACGGAGAGTATTTGCCCCGAGCGCAGGCGGTTCATGTTGTTGCCGGCGAACGCATTGGGATTCGTCCGGTACAGCGCAACGAGCATCTGATCCAGCGAAACGCCGTCCGGTTTAACCAAGCCGGCAATCCTCGCCAGCGTATCGCCGTTTTTTACTGTGTATGAATCTGTACCCGCTTCGGCGCCCGCCGGAGACGGCGGCAAGGGTGCGGCTGAACGCTTGCTGCCCGTGGCAGCGGGCGGCAACTTTTCTACTGCGGCCGCGTTAGTGCTCTGCACTTCCCTGGTTTGCGCGGCGGGTTCTGCAGGGGCCTGCTGTTCAGGCTGCCCACGCCTAGCCAGCGGAGCAGGCGGCAGGACGATGGGCGCTACGCTGGGAGACTGGCTGTTACGCAGATCGACGGGATCAAGCAGGAAGGTGTATTCGCGAACCAGGCGATTGCCGCTACCCCCAAGCTCCAGAAGCATGTCGACAAACGGTTCGTTCATCGGCTGCGAAGAAGTCACGCGTATCAGTTGCTTACCGCCTCGTTGCTCTATGGCGAAACGCAACGAGAGCAACGCCGGATGGAAATCAATATTCGCCTGCCTGAAAGCTTCAGGAGAGGCGAGCTTTGGCGATAAGGTTCCGATCTCATCGGGAGACACCGAAGTCAGCTCGATCTCTGCATGCAGCGGCTGCCCCAATGCGGAGTGAACCGTCAGCTTGCCCAGGCCTGCCGCATTCGCGTTTGCGACGAGAAGCGCGGACAGTACCGCGCCGCTAAGCGTCTTCAAACCAAACGGGAGGGAAATCGAGCGTTTTTTCGAATGCATTTTTGTTGGCATAGAGGGGCATTCCATCATCGAACGTTCGCACAGTGGCGAAGGGTTCGACAATTTATCATTGTCTGTACGAACTTTCACCATATCATCATGGACTTAGGCGCGCAAGCGTAACTAACTTGCCAACATATGTAAAACCCGCCTGCTTCCGTCAAGTATGGAGTCAGGCGGGTTTCTTGTTGCAACCCCACAACGAGCAGCGTGGCTACTGATGTCGATTAGTTATCAAGCAGTATGCGAAGCATGCGACGTAACGGCTCTGCAGCACCCCATAGCAACTGGTCACCGACAGTAAAGGCGGACAGATACTCGCCGCCCATCTGCATCTTGCGCAGACGACCGACAGGGATAGTCAGCGTGCCGGTGACGGCAGCAGGCGTCAAATCATGGATCGTCGCCTCACGCGTATTTGGAACCACCTTCGCCCACTGATTGTGCTTGGCGAGCATATCGGTGATCTCGTCGAGCGGCACATCCTTCTTCAGCTTGATGGTCAACGCCTGCGAATGGCAGCGCATCGCGCCGATACGAACGCACAAGCCATCGACCGCGATCGCCTGCTTGGCGCTTGCGCCGAAGGCTTCACCACGGCCGAGGATCTTGTTAGTCTCGGCACCGCCCTTCCACTCTTCCTTAGACTGGCCGTTGCCAAGATCCTTGTCGATCCAGGGGATCAGGTTGCCGCCGAGCGGCACACCGAAATTCTTGGTTTCGTCCGCCGTCAGGCTGCGCTGCTTGGCCAACACCTTGCGGTCGATTTCAAGGATTGCCGAGTGAGGATCGTCCAGCAGTGACTTGACCTCGGCATTGATCGTGCCGAACTGTGTCAACAATTCACGCATGTGCTGCGCGCCACCGCCGGAGGCTGCCTGATACGTCATCGACGTCATCCACTCGACCAGGTCGTTCTGGAACAGGCCGCCCAGGCCCATCAGCATGCACGATACCGTGCAGTTGCCGCCCACGTAGTTCTTCACGCCCTTGGAAAGCGCCGACTTGATTACGTCGAGGTTGACAGGGTCAAGAATGATGATCGCATCGTCCTTCATGCGCAGTGTCGAAGCAGCATCGATCCAGTAGCCGTTCCAGCCCGCTGAACGCAGTTGCGGGAAGATCTCGGTCGTGTAGTCGCCACCCTGGCAGGTAATGATGATGTCGCACTTCTTCAGTTCGTCAATGTTGCAGGCGTCTTTCAACGTCGACTCGTTCTTCGCATACGACGGCGCTTTGCCGCCGGCATTCGACGTCGAGAAAAATACCGGCTCGATATGGGCGAAGTCGCCCTCTTCCTGCATGCGCTGCATCAGGACCGAACCCACCATTCCGCGCCAACCGACCAGGCCTACTAATTTCACGATCATCCCCTCAAGAGTGCTTCAAACAAAAATTTCAGATCAGCGAGCCAATGCTGCCACTACCGCGTCGCCCATGTCCTTTGTGCCCACCTTGGTGGTGCCTTCTTCATAAATATCCGGCGTGCGCAGTCCCTGCGCGAGAACCTTCTTGACTGCATTCTCGATGCGGTCCGCCTGCTCGGTCTTGTTCAGCGAGAAGCGCAGCATCATTGCGGCCGACAAGATCGTTGCCAAAGGATTAGCAATGCCCTCGCCGGCGATATCGGGCGCCGAACCATGGGATGGCTCGTACAGCCCCTTGTTGTTCGCATCCAGAGATGCCGACGGCAGCATGCCGATCGAACCGGTCAGCATCGCGGCTGCATCGGACAGGATGTCACCGAACATGTTGCCGGTTACGATCACGTCGAACTTTTTCGGTGCGCGCACGAGTTGCATTGCGGCGTTGTCCACATACATGTGATCGAGCGCCACGTCCGGATATTCCTTGTGCACGTCGGTCACGATATCCTTCCAAAACTGGAAGGTCTCCAGCACGTTCGCCTTGTCGACGCTGGTCAGTCTCTTGCCGCGCTTTTGCGCCGCCTGGAATGCCACATGAGCGATGCGTCGAATCTCCGGCTCGGAATAACGCATCGTATCGAAACCCTCGCGCGTACCCTTGAATGGCCCATCGGGACATTCGCGCACGCCGCGCGGCTGACCGAAATAGATATCGCCCGTCAGCTCGCGCACGATCAGGATATCGAGGCCAGACACTACTTCCGGCTTCAGCGTCGACGCTCCGGCCAGTTCCGGATAGAGGATCGCTGGACGCAGATTCGCGAACAGGCTCAGGTTCTTGCGCAAGCCGAGGATTGCCTGTTCAGGACGCAGCGGGCGATCCAGCTTGTCATATTTCCAGTCGCCGACGGCGCCGAACAGCACGGCATCGGCCTGCAGCGCCAGCTTCAACGTGCCTTCAGGCAGCGGATGGCCATGTGCCTCGTAACCTGCGCCACCGACCGGCGCGGATTCCATCTCGAATTTCTCATCGAGCGCATTCAAGACCTTGACCGCTTGGTCAACGATCTCTGGGCCGATGCCGTCGCCCGGCAGAATTGCAATTTTCATTTTGAATGTCAGTAAAGTGCGCGAATCAGATGGTGTTGCGCAACCAGGGTTGGGATGCCAGATGCCGCTCTTCAAAAATGCGGATCTTGTCCGCCTGCCGCAGCGTGAGGCCGATATCGTCGAGGCCATTCAGCAGGCAGTACTTGCGGAATGCATCAATGTCGAAAGCATAGGATGCGCCGCCATCGGCAGTACGCACCAGCTGGTTCTCCAGATCGACGACCAGACGGTATCCGGGGAACGCCTTTACCTCGTCAAACAGCTTGTCTACCTGTGCCTGCGAAAGCACGATGGGCAGGAGGCCGTTCTTGAAGCAGTTGTTGAAGAAGATGTCGGCAAAGCTCGGCGCAATGATCGCGCGAAATCCGTACTGCTGAAGTGCCCACGGCGCATGCTCACGAGAAGAACCGCAGCCGAAATTCTTGCGGGCCAG
>JAQSWC010000103.1 GCA_029266815.1 Paucimonas sp. | reverse complement strand
ATGTGGCTTGGCGAGCCAAGGGGTTCGGTTACATTCGCACTGAGCGTCAGGATGCCCAAGGTGTCACGGTTTCGGGAACGCGCAAGGAGCTGGCCACAATCCTCAGTGCAACATGAAACTGGAGAATCAGATGAATACCAATATCGCCGCCAGAAAATTAGGCGCTTCACTTTCTATGCTTTTATTGGCCGCCTGCGGGGGTGGGGTGGATCATGACATGGATGGATCAAAACCACAGAGGTTGCTAGGGTTATCAGAGCACGCAGTGGTCCGTGCAGCACCAGCCGCAACTGCTGCCGATTATGAGACAGTGGTGCAGCAACTATATTTGGGCTACTTCGGCCGTCCGGCAGATCCTATGGGATTGCAGAACTTCACGGCTGCTTTGTTCGAGAGTGGTGCGCCAACGACCGCCGCAGGCCTGCTCGAAACGTACCAGATGAACGCAGTTGTCAGGGGGCTTGTGGATGCTTTCAGTTCGAGTCCCGAATCGAAAAGCCTCTACAGCGGCGCGGATAACTTTACATTCATCAACGAGGTATTTCACAATGTGCTTGGACGAGATGTTCAACTTGCCGGGCTGACGTTTTGGAGCAATGCATTATCAGATGGGCGCCTAACCCGTTCTAACGCAGCGCTTGCGATCATGGTCGGAGCCCTGTCGAATAACACTGAACAGGGCTTAGTTGATGCGCTTGTCATCAGCAAAAAGGTATCAGTCGCCGCCGGCTTTACGGCTTCGGTCGATACGGCAAACGATATAGCTAATTACAGAGGAGAATCCATTGCCGGGACGGCAAGGACGATGATGCGTAGTGTTAACATCCAGACAGATGTTGAATCCTTCCGGCCTACAATTGATTCGCTGATGAGTGATCAATGCGCGAGTGTCGGACTGCAACAATGCATATAAGCCGTTCCCAGGCCGTCGCCCGGAAAAATTCTCCGATCGACCACCTGATTGGATATTGGGGCTAAGCCAGAATGCAAAAACCGCTGACGCCGATCTCTAAAGTTCTTTGATGAATTTCCACATGTTGGCCAATAAGCGCGTATGAGCCCACTATATCGACAATTTTATGCTTGACGGTATCCAGGTTGAAAAGACACGTGATGCTTTTCCCTTTATAACGCCGTACAAAGGCGAGCACGCCTTCAGGCATCTCAATAAATTCAATATCTCCCTCGGATAGTTCGGGACGCTCTTTTCGAAGTGCCAGCATTTTGCGTGCAAAATTCAATGCAGAATGAGGGTCAGCTTCCTGGGTGACGACACTTATCTCGATGTGCTTTTCGTCGACAGGTAACCAGGGTTCAGTTTCACTGAAGCCGCCATGTACTCGGTTATCCCACGGCATCGGCGTTCGACAGCCATCGCGGCCCTTGAATTTCGGCCAGAAGGTTTTGCCAAATGTATCCTGCAGGCGTTCAAATGGCACGTCGGCCTGCGGTAGACCGAGCTCTTCGCCTTGGTATAAGCAGATATCGCCCCGCATGGATAGAAGAAGCGCCATATGCATCTTCACCGCATCCTTCATGTCGCGGCCGTTCTGCCAACGTGTCGCCACTCGTGCCTTGTCATGATTGCTGAGGGCATAGCAGGGTATGCCGGGCGCCCGCACATGCTCTTCCAGCGTATTGATTACTTTTTTCACGTATTCCGCACTGCACGCCGGCTGCATGAGCGCGAAGCTGTAGGCAGAATGCAGCCGGCCCGGCTGCGTGTACTGGCCCATCAGCTTCAGCGGATCGTAGCCGCCCACTTCCGCCAGGCTGTAAGCGCCGTAGGCGTCGAGAAGTTTTCGTACTTTTTCCAGGAACGGCAGTGTCTCGGGACGGCCCTGGTCATACATGTGTACCTGGAATCCGTAAGGATGCAAGGCCGTGCTTGAATCCTCTCGCGCCGGGTTACTGCGCAACTGCTGATCTTGGAAGATGTGGTTGCAGGCATCGAAGCGGAAACCCTTCACGCCGAGATCGAGCCAGTATTCCATCTCGGCCAGCACCTGCTTCTGCACATCCGGATTGTGCATGTTGAGATCGGGCTGGCTGGAGAAGAAGGAGTGAAAGTAATACTGCCGCCGCTCGGCATCCCAGCGCCATGCGGTGCCGCCGAATACCGATACCCAGTTGTTGGGCGGGCTGCCGTCTGGCTTCGGATCGGCCCACAGATACCAGTCGTCGCGGCCGTTCCTTTTTTGGCGGCTGTCCTGGAACCAGGCATGTTCCTCTGACGTATGCGAAATCACCATGTCGACGATGATGCCGAGGTCAAGCGACTTCGCGCGCTTCATCAGCGTCCTGAAATCATCCATCGTGCCAAAGATCGGATCGACCTCGCGATAGTTGGAGACGTCGTAACCAAAGTCCTTCATCGGCGATTTGAAGAACGGGCTGATCCAGATCGCATCGACACCGAGGCTTTTTATATAACCGAGCTTCTCGGTGATGCCGGCCAGGTCGCCTATGCCGTCGTTGTTGGTATCGAAAAAACTGCGTGGGTAGACTTGATAAATGATCATTTGCTCTGCTCAACATCCTCGGCTGCGCCGCTTTCAGTGCCACCGTGCGCCATCGCGCTTATTGCGAATCATCAAGACATGTCAGTCGGAGCTCAACTTGGTTTCCGAGCTGAATGCTTCTTCATTGCAATAGATGTTAAGGAAGATTCGTCTATCCATAAAGCAATCAGTGGTCGTAGATGCCATCTCATGGTTTATTCGCCACAGCGGAACAACGATTGCGTTATCTGATCTATATCAGTCTTGTCTCACAAATAAAACTTTCTCCTCTGCACTTGGCTCTCATCGCATTTGATGAAGCTTAAAAGCAATTTTTCTCGAGCCCCTAACATCAATCCATCGCAAAGAAGTTGCATATGGATACATCCAGCGCCGACTTGTCGTGACGCGGATGTCTCCATAGACGATGAATAAATGTTCATCGACCGCGCTGTGTCTTCGACTTCAGCATGCGGTTTCGCGAATGAGCTTCGCCCGTCTACCCAATAAACATTCTTTTAAGGAAAATATCTTGCAACCACGCGCCCTATTAGTTGCGTCCGAAGCAATTCCTCTAGTGAAGACCGGCGGCCTCGCGGATGTCATCACCGCACTGGCTTGCGAGCTCAAGCGAAACCATGTCGACGTCAGCATCCTGCTTCCCGGTTACCCGTGCGCACTGGATGCGGCGGAGAACTTGAAAGAGGCAGGCTATCTCCCCGACCTGCCCGGCGGGCCTGGTAAGCTCTATCAAGGCACCATCGCGGAATACGACGATGTGAGCGTGCTGCTGCTCGACACGCCCAACTTCCGCAAGCGCCTTGTCAATCCCTATGTGGATCACGACGGTAATGAATATCAGGACAATGCCGCCAGCTTCGCAGCGCTCTCGCATGCGGCCGTGGCGATCTGCGCGGGCAAGACCTCGGTTCCGGTGCCCCATGTGGTTCATGCCAATGACTGGCATGCCGGCCTGATTCCCGCCTTGCTGCATGTTGCAGGCATCCAGCGAGTCGGCACCGTCCTGACCATCCACAACCTCGCGTTCCAGGGCAACTACCCGATGGATCTGGCAGAAAGCCTCGGGTTGCCGGAAAGCCTGCTGGGGCCGGACGGTATGGAATTCTGGGGGAAGATGAGTTTCCTGAAAGCCGGCATCCGCTATGCGGACCGCATCTCGACCGTCAGCGAATCCTACGCAAAGGAAATTCTCACACCGCGCTTCGGCTGCGGGCTGGACGGTATCCTGAATGAAAGAAAGGATGCGATCGTGCCGATTCCGAACGGCATCGATATCAATACCTGGGACCCGGAAACCGATCCGATGATCAAGCACCGCTTTTCACGCAAGGATCTCCGTCACAAGAGCACCTGCAAGCAGGAACTACAGAAACTGTTCAAGCTGCAGTCGCTTGCGGATGCGCCGCTCATGGCGCTGGGCAGCCGTATCACCCATCAGAAGATGGCCGACCTGGCATTGGAGTCCTTGCCCGGCTTGCTGGAAAAACATCCGCGCCTGCAAGTGGCCGTTCTTGGTTGCGGCGATCATGAATACGAGCATGGATTTGCCGAACTCGCGAAGCGCTATCCGGGTCGTGTCGGCGTGCATATCGGCTACGACGAGCAACGCGCACATGCGCTTCATGCCGGCGCCGACATGCTGCTGCACGGAACGCGTTTCGAGCCCTTCGGGCTGACGCCGATCTACTCGATGCGCTACGGCACGATCCCGGTCGCATCGCGTGTAGGCGGCATCATCGACACGATTCCCGATGCCGGGCTGAATGGTACTCCTCCGCAAGGCGCCTGCGGCGTGCTGTTCGATGGTGAGACGGCCGATGCCATGGGCGCGGCAGTCGACCGGGCCATCGCGCTTTACGAGCAACCCGCCGTGTGGCTTGAGATGCAGCGCCATTCCATGAGCTGCGATTTTTCCTGGAATGGCCCGGTACGCAAATACATCGATATGTACCGCCAGGTTGCGCCGCAATCGGTACGCCATCTGTTTGCAGCGGCACTGGTGCAACCGGTGGAGGACTATGCGGAGCTGCCGGTGTATACCGCGGCTGCATAAAGGATTGCACGAACGGCGGAGAAAACAGCGAACGGGCCAGGCGGTTTCCGGCCTCTTCGCTGTTGATCTATTGATGCCACAAAAACAAAGGCACTGTTGACGTACTTGCCCGGTCGAACCTGGGCAAACTTCGACTGCCAATCAATTCAATTGCCGTTTTACATTAAATCTTCCGCGATGGCCTCCAAAACGCCTTTCCTGCCAAAAATCTATGTCCTCATTCCCGGCCTTGCCGGTTCCCAAACTACGCTGAAAGAACACATCAAGCGATGCGCTGACCTCGCCTTCGACCATGTGTTGCTGCCCGCGGCCGGCGGGCCGCTTACCGTGCTCGATGAACAGACCAAGCTGTGCGCCGATCTGTGCCGCAAAAACAGGCTGGCACTGATGCTCGATCTGGATATCGACAAGTTCGCCGAAGACCCGGAGACAACGGATGCGCATCCGGACTGGTTCGCCGCTCCGGACGGTGGCGACGATCTTCCGGATCCGCGGCGTCCACCGGGGAAAAAGACTAGAGCACTACGTTACGGCAACCGTGAGGTGGAATCTTCTGTCATTTCCCACGTGATGCAGCAGCTGGAAAAAGCTGTGGAACTCGGCATTGTCGGATTCCGTTGCCTAGGACTGCCACGGGAAGCGTCGCCACTGTGGGCTGCTCTTATTGCGCAGGCGAAGGCCAAATGGCCCCATGCGAGGTTCCTCGCCTGGACTCCCGGCTGCACGGCAGAGACTTTGGCTGCCTTGTCACAGTGCGGGTTCGATGCCACGTTTTCCTCCAACGCCTGGTGGAATTACCGCGCCGACTGGCTGGCGGAAGAGAATTCACGGCTGACCGCCGTTGCCCCGCCAATTGCGCTACCAGACAATCCGGCCGACTCCGTGCTGCGCCGAATCGAAGGGTATGACGATCCGCAAGTCAGACGGAATATCTTCCGCCGTGCGCTGCGTCTTTCCGCCGCAATCGGGAACGGCATCCTGCTTCCGATGGGTTTCGAGCATGGATTCGCTTCTGAATCGCGAGAAGTGGACCCAGAGGAATTCCGGCGCTTCCTGTCGAATGCGCCGTTCGACCTTTCCGAAGAGGTTCGCGAAGCGAACGCCTTCATTTCAAAGCAGGGAAAGACCCTGTACGGCGCGGAGCTGCGCCTGCTGGGCGGCGAGCGCGGCGACGCGGCCGTCCTGCTTCGCGCGCCCGCTGACCCAGGCATCCGGGACAATGCGCTGGTAGTGGCCGTGAACGCCAGCCTGACCGCCGAGGCGCCCATAGAAGGGCGGCAACTGCTCGAGCATGGCGACGGCTATGTGCCGTGCGAGCCGGTATGGAACGATGGCGCGAGCGACGCAGACAGCTCGGCGCTCATGACGCTTCGCCCCGGCGAGCTGCAGAGTTTCCTGGCCAGCCATCTGCGTCCGATCACTTTGCCGCCAAGCCGCGGCAAGGCTGCGGTCACCGCGGCGGCAAAAGCGCCGCGAATTGCGATCGAAGCGATCAGTCCCATGGTGGATGCAGGCCGCTTCTCCGCCAAGCGTACGGTCGGCGAGGTCATCGATGTGGAAGCGGACGTATTCATGGATGGCCACGACAAGCTGGCGGTCGTGCTCCTGTGGCGTGCCGCGGATGAAGCGGAATGGAGTACCACCCGCATGCACGCCCTCGGCAACGACCGCTGGACGGCGCCGATGCCACTGACTCGCGTAGGCCGCTACCTGTTTGCCGTGGAGGCTTGGCGCGATGAATTCGCCACCTACCGTGACGAGCTGCAGAAGAAATCGGATGCCGGCCTCGATGTGAGCCTGGAGCTGGAGGAAGGGCGGCTGAAGGTGGAATCTGCATTAGCTTACGCGCAGGAAAACGGCCTCGATGAAGCGGCGAGCGCGCTGAAAGCCTTTTCCAAGTCGTTGAAAGCAGCGCGTTCTCGCGACAAGGCCGCAGAAAAAAATGCCGAGCGTGTGGCACTGCTGCTATCGGAGCCCATGCTTGAAGCAATGCGACTTGCCGACGCGCGGCCGTTTGCGGTGCGTAGTGAAACCCTGCGTGTCGATGCCGACCGTGCCTCGGCGCGTTTCTCGAGCTGGTACGAGCTGTTCCGATGATCCCGGCAGCCCCTACGCGATCGGCGCAAAGGAAGGCGGGCACGACGCCGTCCATCCGCAACTGGGCACCATCGAGGATTTTCGGCGCCTCCGAGACGAGGCGGCGAAACACGGCCTCGAGCTGGCACTGGATTTCGCCATCCAGTGTTCGCCCGATCATCCGTGGCTGAAGGAACATCCGGAATGGTTCGACTGGCGGCCCGACGGTTCCATCCGCTATGCGGAGAATCCGCCGAAGAAATACCAGGACATCGTCAACGTGGATTTTTATGCCGAGGGTGCCGTGCCGGGCCTGTGGAACGCGCTGCGCGACGTGGTGCTTTTCTGGGCGAAGGAGGGTGTGCGCGTCTTCCGTGTCGACAATCCGCACACCAAGACGCTGCCGTTTTGGGAATGGATGATCAACGACATCAAGAGCCGCTATCCGGATACTATCTTCCTGTCCGAAGCCTTCACGCGGCCGAAGATGATGTACCGGCTGGCCAAGCTGGGCTTTTCGCAGTCATACACCTATTTCACCTGGCGGCACACCAAGGCCGAGTTCATCGACTACATGACCGAGCTGACCAACGAGCCGGTCTGCAATTTCTTCCGTCCGCATTTCTTCGTCAATACGCCGGACATCAATCCGCCTTTTCTTCAGCAGTCCGGCCGTCCCGGCCACCTGATCCGCGCCGCGCTGGCGACGACCTTGTCCGGCCTGTGGGGCATGTACAGCGGCTTTGAGCTGTGCGAGGCGACGCCGGTGCCGGGCAAAGAGGAGTATCTCGATTCGGAAAAATACGAGATACGCGCCTGGGACTGGAACCGACCCGGCAACATCGTCAAGGAAATCACCCAGCTCAACCGCATACGCAAGAACAATCCCGCGCTGCAGTCGCATCTCGGCATCCGCTTCCTGCCTTCGTCGAGCGACCATGTGCTGGTCTTCCTGAAGACCACGCGGCCGGTGGATGAAGCACGGGCGTTTGGCGACAATGTGATTCTCGTTGCCGTCAATCTCGATCCGCTCCATGCCCGTGAAACCAGCATCGAGCTGCCGCTGCGGGAGCTTGGCGCGGCCGATGAAGCGTCGATCGAGGTCACCGATCTGGTCAGC
>JAQSWC010000102.1 GCA_029266815.1 Paucimonas sp. | reverse complement strand
GGGTCTATACCGAAGGCAAAGGCGAAAGCCAGCCGGTGGCCGACAACAAGACATCCGATGGCCGCGCCAGGAATCGCCGTGTCGAGATCGAGGTGGTGGGCACGCGCACCCGGCAGTAGTCGATCTTCGGCCCGATGAAACCCCGCTGCGGCGGGGTTTTTTCTTATGGCGCAGGCTGTGCTACAGTCAGCGCTTCCCGTTACGAGAGCTTTTGCTCCGCCGTTTCAAAGCCAAGCGCCGAACATGAACGCCGACCCGATCGAACTACAGAAATTCAGTGATCTTGCACACCGTTGGTGGGATCCCACCTCCGAGTTCCGCCCGCTCCATGAAATCAACCCCTTGCGGCTGGAGTGGATCAACAGCCGCGCTCCGCTCGCCGGGAAGACGGTGGTCGATATCGGATGCGGCGGCGGAATTCTTGCCGAATCGATGGCACGGAAAGGTGCCGACGTCACAGGCATCGACCTGTCGGAAAAAGCCTTGAAGGTGGCCGACCTGCACAGCCTCGAATCTGGCGTCCGCGTCCGTTACGAACTCATCTCAGCAGAAGACCTCGCCGCACGCGAACCTGGCCATTACGACGTCGTGACCTGCATGGAAATGCTGGAGCATGTTCCCGACCCTGCCGCGGTAGTTTCAGCCTGCGCCGCGCTGGCAAAGCCGGGCGGGAGGATTTTCTTTTCCACCATCAACCGTAATCCGAAGTCCTACTTGTTCGCCGTTTTAGGTGCCGAATATGTATTGAGGCTGCTGCCCAAGGGCACGCATGACTATGCCAAATTCATTACGCCTGCCGAGTTGGCAAGCTACATCCGCAAAGCGGGTTTCTCGCTCGACGGAATGAAAGGCATGAGCTACAACCCCCTCACCAAGATCTACTCCCTGAACGACGACACGAGCGTCAATTACCTGGTGGCTTGCACCAAGCCGGAATAATTTCATGAATGCTTCGAAACAACACGCTTTCCCGCGCGCGATCCTCTTCGACCTTGACGGCACGCTGGCAGACACTGCACCCGATCTTGCTCGCGCGCTCAATAAGGTGCGTCTGGCGCGCTCGCTCGAGCCTGCGCCTTACGAGGCATTGCGTCCCGTGGCCTCGGCCGGCGCACGCGGCTTGATCGGCGCAGGATTCGCTCTCGAACCGGGCGATGAAGGCTTCGAAGAACTACGCAAGGAATTTCTGGAAAATTACCAGTCGTCAATTGCCGTCGAGACCCGTCTTTTTGAGGGCGTTAGGGAGATGCTCGATTCGCTCAACGCCAAGGGAATTGCGTGGGGCATCGTTACTAACAAGATGCAACGCTTCACGGATATCCTGACGCCCAAGATCGGCCTGGGCGATGCAGCCTGCGTCGTCTCAGGCGACACCACGCCTCATTCGAAGCCGCATCCGGCACCGCTGTTGGAAGCGGCGCGCAGGCTCAATGTGCGTCCCGAAGACTGCTGGTATGTGGGTGACGATCTGCGCGACATCCAGGCAGGCGCTGCAGCCAACATGACGACCGTTGCCGCAGCCTGGGGCTATTGTGGCCATACCGAGCCTGCGGAATGGTCTGCCGACATGATCGCAGACATGCCGCTATCGCTGCTGGAACTGCTGCCTCCGCAAAGCCCGTAATGCTTCTTATCGGACGGCGGCAGTCTGCAGCCTGCGTGCGACGTTCCAGATGCCGCCGGCCGTCAATAGGATAGCGACGGCACAAGGCAGCAGTATCTGCAGGGCCGTCAGCGTTTCGCCTTTCAAAATGTGCGTGAGCTGAAGGTTTTGGGCCAGGCCGGGCACAGCAAAAAACCAGTCGGGTTCTGCACCCGGGTTCATGATGATGATCAGCGGGAACAGGTTGACGAAAGTAAGCAGGAGGCTGCACTGAGCCTGCGCCTCCTTGACGGTTTTTGCGTAGAAAGCCACGGTCATCATCATGGCGGAAATCGCCGCTGCAAAAGGCGACAGAAATAGAATAAACAGCGCTGTTTCCTTCCAGCCGAACTGGAACATTGCCTGCAGACTTTCGCTTCGTATCAACGCTTGCGCCGGAAGAAAACTCAGGCAGCACAGCGTCGATACCAGAATTCCCAGAGCCGTGACCGCACCCCACTTTCCGAGCACCAGCGCAATCCGCTGAGAGGGCGTCATCAGCAAGGGTTCCAGCGAGCCTCGCTCGCGCTCGCCTGCCGTGCTGTCCAGGGCAGCGCTCAAGGCGCCGATCATCACTGCCATCAGCACAAACAAAGGCACCATGCCGGCAAACCGGGTGGTTCGCGCCTGCTTGTTAACGAGATCTCTTTCTGCAATGGTCACCGGCGTCATCACTTCAGGAGCAACTCCCCGCAACGCCAGAGTAAGGGACGCCCTTTCGCGAATGAAAGCGTTGAACAGCACATGCGCGCCGGCGCCACTTGCCGCCTCCCGGCTGCTGCTGTCGTAGAGCACTTCCAGTTGAGGATGCTCGCCGCGAATCAGTTCCTCTTCAAAATGCTCGCCGATCACTAACACTGCGTCATTCAACGCGCCGCTGCGCAACTGCTCTTCGTAGTTTGCTGGTGGCGCCTTGGCGGTAATGCCCTGGCGTTTGAGAAAATTGGTGAAAGTCGGCCCGTGTTCGGCGCCTTGCACATACATCTCGCGCCGCTCTGCCTTCGCTTCACCGGCGCTGATGATATTCGATAGCGCAAACAGCATCAGCGGCCCAATCATTGCAGACGAGAGCAGCACCGTCATCAACGTGCGCTTGTCACGCAGCGCATCGACTATTTCTTTGCACAGCACGATCCATGTCGTGCGCCATACACCGGAAGCGCAAGCGTTCGCCAGGGCCGGAAAATCGCGTTTCATGCGGCCTCCTTTCCGTGAAGCTGATCTTCATCACCGAAAGCAAGCTTGACGAAGGCTTCCTCGAAATCCCCGTCCGGCGGCTGGCCGCCCAGCTCCAGGATGTGGGGAACCGTTCCATTGCCCACCACGCGGCCGCGGGCAATCACGACCACGCAATCGCACAGCTTTTCCACTTCCTGCATGATGTGCGTGGAGAAGATGAGGCATTTACTGCCTCCCTCCGGAGAGCGGAGCACGCGCAAGGCATCGCGCAAGGAGCGCGTCGCCAGTACGTCGAGGCCATTGGTCGGCTCATCGAGAATAATATTGGCGGGATCATGCACCAGCGCGCGCGCCAGCGCGACTTTCATTTTTTCGCCCGTGCTGAAGCCATCGGTACGCCGATCCAGAAGCGACGTCATCTCCAGCGTGCGTGCAAGGATGTCAGCACGATCATGGGCCGCGTCGCGCTCCATACCATGAAGGCGGCCGTAATAAACAATGTTTTCGCGTGCGGTGAGCCGCGGGTATAGACCCTTTGCGTCGCTCAGTATGCCCATGCGCTTCAATGCGGGAAGCGGATCGGATGCAACATCGATGCCGTCTACGCGGATCGATCCCGCATCCGGCGTGATCAAGCCCGCCGTCATGCGCAGGGTCGTGGTCTTGCCGGCACCGTTCGGGCCCAGGAGCCCAGTGATGCAGGCGTCCTCTGCCTGGAAACTGGCGTCACGCACGGCTTCCACTACTTGTACCGTGCGCTTGCCGAAACGGGCTTTACCAGCCTGAACAAAGCGCTTGGCTACACGTTCGATCTCAATCATGTGCAGCTCCCTCGATGACCCTACCGGTAATGAATACCCCAGGCCGCGGCATATCAGCCAGACATCCGCCTTCACGCCGCAGGGCTTCCGCAGGGTTGTCGTCGGCAATGAAGCGCGTGACAAGTCTCGCTCCGCACGGGTTACCCATGACGCCATGCGCCACGTGGGGAGCGACCAGATGCACCGCCTTGACACCCAACAGCTTGGCTGTGCGTTCCGCGTGACGCGGCGGCGTCGCCGGGTCTGCACCGCCGCTCAGCAACAGGACAGGCGTGGCGGCGGCGGGTACGGTATAGAAAGAGGGAGACACCACGGCGCGCGGCCAGTCAGCACAAGCCTTTAGGTAGAACTCCTTCTGCTGGGTGGAGAACGTCGCTCCGGCAGGATTCTGGTCGGTCGATGCAGCTAGGGGCAGACGAGGCAAGTCTTCTGAACAAATGACGGACAGATGCATACCCGTGAAAAGTCGCGGCGGCCTGTCGCGGGATTCCTTCATGCCGAAGGTGCTTGCCAGCCCGAGCAACGGTTCGAAGCGCCCGTGAACGGCCGCATGCAATGCAGCCGGCAAGGCTGATGCTACTGTGGACGCATAGAGCGAACTGCGCACTGCACCGAGCAGTACATCCTGCGTCATGATGATATGACGCACCTCGCCACTGACCGGATCAGTCACCGCCGTGGTCTGCGGCAGGTTTTGCATCAGTCTTTGCAACCCATCGCGCAATGCCGGATAGCGTTTGCTGCATGCAGAATCCGCTTCGCAGGCGCGTAACGCGCTGTCCAGGGCCTGCTGGTTGTCGGTAGAAAAACTTAAGGGCAAGGCCATATCAGGTGGGGCCACACCGTCCAGCACGGCACGCCTCACGTGTCCGGGAAATTGACGCATGTAGTCGAGCAACGCACGCGTGCCATAAGATCCGCCGACTGCATTGATTTGCATGGCTCCAAGATGCTCGCGTACTGCATCCATGTCGCGCATCGCGATTTCAGTAGTAAAAAATCTCAGATCTCCATAGGGCAGTTTCTGAAGCTCGGCACGGCAGGCCGACAACTTCTCCAACATGGCATTGAAGCTGGTGATCTGATCGAAATCGCTGCCACTCTCGCGTTGGCAAGCCAGCGGCGCCGACTTTCCCGTACCTCGCTGATCCACAAACACAATGTCACGTCGAAAATTCAGCTTCTCGAAGAGCGGCATGGTTTGGCCAACCAGGCTGGTGGCACTTTGTCCTGGACCGCCGGCAAACATGAATACAGGGTCCGGCAGCTTGTTGCGAGCAAGCGCTGGGACAACCACAAAATGGATGCCGATGTGCACTCCCTGCGGACGGCTTGGGTTTAGCGGCCTGCTAATACTGCCGCATAAGACCTCATGCTTGTAACCCTGAACACGGCAAGGTTCCGCAATTTTCGTCGACGCATGCGCAGCCGATGTATGCGAGCCACTTATCACCCAGATCGACAGCGCCGCAAAAAAAACTTTTTTCAGTGTTCGTTTCATGAAAAATTTTCTGACGGCCGGATCGAAATCTTATATCACAGCAATAGTTGACACAGTGCGGATACTCGACTCTGCCCCCTTTGATGCAGCGGTTGGTAAGCGAACTGGATTAATGCAAAGAAGATAAAAACGAGGGAAGAAGCGCAAAATGAAAAAGGCCGCTTTCGCGGCCTTTTTCATTTTCTGTCAAACAGAATTTTGGCGTCCCCAAGGGGATTCGAACCCCTGTACTCACCGTGAAAGGGTGATGTCCTAGGCCTCTAGACGATAGGGACAGAAACTGGTTCTGCCTTTGATACTGCAGTCGCTGGTGGAGGTAAGCGGGATCGAACCGCTGACCTCTTGCATGCCATGCAAGCGCTCTCCCAGCTGAGCTATACCCCCGGCGAAGAAACGAGAGTATAGCAAAGAATTTGCTACGCTGTAAATCGTCTTTTGCGAACTCAGTCGATAAATCTCTTCAAACGTTCAAGAACAACTTCGCGTCCGAACAATTCCAGGACAGCATCAATAGACGGCGTCTGCAATTGGCCGGTCAGCATCAAACGAAGCGGCATAGCCATCTGCGGCATCTTCAATTTGAATTCAGCCAGCACTTCTTTCATCACTGCAGACAATGCCGCGCGGTTCCATTCCGTTGTTTCGCAACGCTTCATATACGCGGCCAACGCGGGGCGGACCGCATCGTTCAGATGTTGGTCAAGCAGCGAAGGTTCCGGTGACGGCTCGCGATAAAACAGCATCATTGCTTCTGACAGCTCATTGATGGTATTGGCACGCTCCTTCATCAAGGCAATCACATCCTGCACCAGCGGTGCCCTCTCGAATTTTGCCCCTTCTTTTTCCAGCAAAGGAAATACGAGTTGTTCAATCCTCGCATTGTCGGCAAGCTTGATGTAATGGTTGTTCAACCAGGCCAGTTTTTCAGGATTAAATTGCGCGGCCGATCTGGACAGATGGTCGAGATCGAACCACTGGCAAAACTGTTCCACGGAAAAAATTTCATCGTCGCCGTGGCTCCATCCCAGGCGCGCCAAGTAATTGAGCATTGCTTCGGGCAGATACCCCTGCGCCGGATATTCCATCACGCTGACTGCGCCATGCCGCTTGGAAAGCTTCTCGCCGTCCGCGCCGAGAATCATCGGCACATGTCCGTATAGGGGCAACGTTGCACCGAGCGCGTTGAGGATATTGATCTGGCGAGGCGTGTTGTTCACGTGATCGTCACCGCGAATCACATGAGTGATACCCATATCCCAGTCATCCACCGCCACGCAGAAGTTGTAGGTAGGTGTGCCGTCAGTACGCGCAATCACCAGATCGTCGAGCTCCCTGTTGGAAATCGTGATCGGACCTTTCACCACATCATTCCATGTCACGTCACCATCGAGCGGATTGCGGAAGCGGATCACCGGCTTTCGGCCTTCGGGAATCGCCGGCAAGGTCTTACCCGGTTCCGGGCGCCAGGTACCGTCGTAACGCGGTTTATCGCCGGCGGCGCGCAAGCGCTCGCGCATCGCTTCCACTTCTTCCGGCGTGCAGTAACAATAATAAGCCGTACCCTTTTCCAGCATCTGCGCCAGTACCTCGCGGTAACGCGCGCCGCCGAGATGGAGATAGCCGGTGGGGCTGGGAGCGAAACGGGTGCGGACGGTCATGGCAAACAAAAACGGCCTTGGGGTGCCAAAGCCGTTGATTTGAAAACGCGTATTCTAACCTGTGCCCGGAGTCAAACGCATTTTCCGGCGTCAGTCATTCTTGACCACGATGGACGGAAACTTGCTGCTCATGTCCCTGGCCTTTTCAGCGACCTTGACTGCCACGCGGCGGGCAATCCGCTTGTAAGTCTCGGCCGCCTTGCCTTCTGGCTCGGCTACCACGGTCGGCGTGCCGGAATCCGTCTGTTCGCGAATCGCCATCGTCAACGGCAAAGCGCCAAGAAACTCCACGGCGAAATCCGCGCACATCTTTTCGCCACCGCCCGCGCCGAAGATGGCTTCCTCATGACCGCAATTCGAGCAGACGTGGGTGCTCATGTTTTCCACGATGCCGAGAATCGGGATGCCGACCTTCTCGAACATGCGCAAACCCTTGCGCGCATCCAGCAAGGCAATGTCCTGGGGCGTGGTGACAATCAACGCGCCGGTGACAGGCACCTTTTGCGACAGTGTGAGCTGGATGTCGCCGGTGCCGGGCGGCATGTCGACGATCAGGTAGTCGAGGTCGCGCCAGTTGGTTTGCGTCAGCAACTGCTGCAGCGCCTGCGTCACCATCGGCCCACGCCACACCATCGGCTGGTCGGGATCAATCATGAAACCGATGCTGGACACCTGTACACCATGGTTTTCCAGCGGCTCCATAGTCTTGCCGTCCTTCGATTCGGGCTGGCCGGAAACGCCCATCATCATTGGCTGCGAAGGACCGTAGATGTCCGCGTCGAGAATGCCGACGCTTGCGCCTTCGGCCGCCAGTGCCAGTGCCAGGTTGACCGCGGTGGTGGATTTGCCGACACCACCCTTGCCGGAAGCGACAGCGATGATGTTCTTAACGTTGGGCATCACGCGGGTGCCGGGCTGCGCAGCGTGGGCAACGATTTTTGCCCGTACTTCCACGTCGACCTGTCCTACACCCGGCAGGGTTTGCAGCGTTGCAATCACGGCTGAGCGAATCGGCTCGATCTGGCTGCGGGCAGGATAGCCCAGCTCGACATCCAGCGCGACCCTGCTCCCTTCAACGCGGATATTGCTTGCAGATTTACTGGTTATCAGATCCTCGCCGGTATTGGGATCCACCACCCGGGACAAAGCCGCCTTTACG
>JAQSWC010000101.1 GCA_029266815.1 Paucimonas sp. | reverse complement strand
TAGGCACGTTTTCCAGACGCACATCGAGCGCGGTGCCGCCGTTGCCGGGAGCCACGTAAACCATCTGGATGCGTTTGGACTGCGCCAGCTTCCAGGCCAGGGCATGTTCGCGGCCGCCTGAGCCGACTACGAGAATTTTCATGAATTCGATCCGTGTTGAGCGGGGTTGGCGCTTAAGCGTCGATGACTGCGTTGGTATAGACCTCTTGCACGTCGTCCAGATTCTCCAGGGCGTCGAGCAATTTCTGCATTTTTATTGCGTCGTCGCCCGTGAATACGGTTTCGGTGGAGGGCTTCATCGTCACTTCCGCCACCTCGGGTTTGAAGCCGGCCTTGTCGAGCATGTCTTTAACTGCGGACAGGTCATGTGGCGGCGTCAGCACTTCGATGCCCCCTTCCTCGTCGGTGATCACGTCTTCGGCTCCGGCCTCAAGCGCGGCCTCCATCAGCTTGTCTTCATTGGTGCCGGGCGCAAACAGCATCTGGCCGCAATGCTTGAACAGGAACGCCACCGAACCTTCGGTGCCCATGTTGCCGCCGAACTTGGAAAAGGCGTGGCGTACTTCTGCTACGGTGCGTACGCGGTTGTCGGTCATGCAGTCGACGATAATAGCGGCGCCATTGATGCCGTAGCCTTCATAGCGGATCTCTTCATAATTCGCGCCTTCCAGACCGCCCGTGCCGCGCTGGATCGCTCGTTGGACATTGTCTTTCGGCATGTTGGCATCCGCTGCCTTGTCCACTGCCAATCGCAGTCGTGGATTGGCTGCAATATCGCCACCGCCCATGCGTGCGGCAACGGTAATCTCCTTGATTAGCCGGGTCCAGATCTTGCCGCGCTTGGCGTCGGTGGCGGCTTTCTTATGCTTGATATTGGCCCATTTGCTATGTCCAGCCATGGTGTTCTTTCTTGATATGAGTTGCTCGGGAGTGCGTCCGCAGCAAGAAGAGCTGTGGCAGGCAGGGTTTCCAGGCCTGTCTAGCCCGAAAAACAGAAGCGGAATTTTAGCATACGGGCACCTCCCGAAAACGGTGCCGGGGCGCAGTCCCGGCCGGGTATAAACGAAAAATTCCGCCCGCCCTTACAATTGGCGCATGTCTTCGCTTCCCTCCCTGCATTCCCCGCGCCGCGAATACCTTTTCGGATTGTCGATCGCCCTGTTTGGCGCCGTGCTGTTTTCCACCAAGGCGATCGTCGCCAAGCTGATCTATCGCTACGATGTCGATGCCGTGACATTGATTGCGTTTCGCATGTTGTTCTCGTTGCCGTTTTTTGTTGTCATCGGCTGGAAGCAGGCATGCAGCAATCCGCCGATGTCGAAAGGCGACTCTTTGCGGATAGTGATGCTCGGGTTGCTGGGTTATTACCTGTCGAGTTTCCTCGACTTCCTTGGCCTGCAATATATTTCTGTGGGCCTTGAGCGCCTGATCCTTTTTCTTACGCCGACATTCGTCGTGTTGATGTCGGCGGTTTTTCTCAAGAAGCACATCGGAGGACTGGAGTGGATGTCGCTCCTTGTTTCCTACATTGGCATTGTGCTGGTCTTCATGCATGACGCAAAATTCGGCGGCCAGGTGGCGCTCGGCGCCGCACTTGTGACAGGGAGTGCGATCAGTTATGCAATCTACCTGTTGCTTTCGGGGGAGCTGGTGAAACGTGTCGGCGCTCTCCGGTTGGTGGCCTATGCGATGTGCGTGTCGAGCGTTGCCTGCATCCTGCAGTTCCTGCTGCTCCGTCCAATGTCGATGCTCGTGCAGCCAGTAGAAGTGCTCGGGCTATCGGTGGTGAATGCAGTGCTCTGCACGGTTCTGCCTGTTTTTTTTACGATGATAGCCGTGGCCCGGATTGGCGCCGCCAACGCCTCGCAGGCCGGCATGATCGGTCCGGTATCGACCTTGTTCCTCGGGGCGATTATTCTGGGTGAGCCCGTTACTGGCATCCAGCTCGGCGGTACGATATTGGTGCTGAGCGGGATATACTTGCTGTCACGTAAGAAGTAGCGGACATAGATGATTAACTTGATCAACACAGGTGAAACACAGTGAAACGACGGATCGCATTGATTGCGCATGACAAGAAGAAGGACGACATGATTGCCTTCGCATCGGAATTTGCCGATTTTCTGAAAACCTGTGATTTGCTGGCGACCGGCACGACAGGCAAACGCCTTACCGAGGAAGTGGGTCTTACGGTGGAGCGCAAGCTGTCCGGGCCTTTCGGAGGCGATCTTCAGATCGGTTCGGAGCTGGTCGAAGGCCGCATCCACGCCGTGGTATTCCTCCGCGATCCGATGACGCCTCAGCCTCACGAACCGGATATCAATGCGCTGGTGCGGGCATGCGACGTGCATAACGTGGCTTGCGCGACCAATATTTCAACGGCGCGGCTGGTCTTGTCGCGTTTGCAGTCGCAGAAAGAGTAATCGAGGCTGTGATGCCAAAGGCAATACGGATTTCGCAAGTCGGCGGCCCGGAGGTGATGGAGTTCGTCGAGGTCGAGGTTGGGAATCCCGGGCCGGGTGAAGCGCGTGTGCGCCATGAGGCATGCGGCCTGAACTACATCGACGTGTATTTCCGCAACGGGTTATATCCATTGCCTCTGCCGGGTGGCTTGGGCATGGAAGGCGCTGGCATGGTGGAAGCTGTCGGTGAGGGCGTGCATCACGTCAAACCCGGCGACCGCGTGGTTTATACCGGGCGGCCGCCCGGCGCCTATGCCGAAGTCCGCATCATGCCCGCTTCAGGGTTGGTGTTATTGCCCGACGAAATCGATTTTCAAACCGGTGCGGCAATGATGCTGCAAGGGCTAACGGTACAGTATCTTTTCCACAGGACGTTTCCGCTTCGCGGAGGAGAGACGATACTTTTTCATGCCGCGGCCGGCGGCGTCGGCCTGATTGCCTGCCAGTGGGCGAAAGCGCTCGGCGTGACGATGATCGGTACCGTGGGCTCGGATGAAAAAGCCGAGCTGGCGAAAGCGCATGGATGTGCACACACGATCAACTACAACAAGGAAAATTTTGTCGAGCGGGTGAAGGAATTGACGAAAGGCCAGGGTGTTCCGGTGGTGTATGACTCGGTGGGCAAGGATACCTTCACTGGTTCCCTAGACTGCCTCTCACCATTGGGAATGATGGTCAGCTTCGGCAATGCATCCGGTGCCGTACCCCCGTTTTCTCTAAGTGAATTGGCTTCGCGCGGCTCGCTCTTCATCACGCGGCCGACCTTGTTCAGCTATATGGCAAAACGCCACGATCTGGAAGTAATGGCTTCCGACCTGTTTTCAATGGTGATGAGTGGGAAAGTGAAGATAGAAATCAATCAGCGTTATGCGTTACGCGATGTGATCCAGGCACATCGGGACATGGAAGCAAGAAAAACCACCGGTTCCAGCATACTCCTGCCCTGATTATGAATAAGCCCAACGATACTAATCCGATGAATCCTCCGGAAGAGCCGGGTACCGGTACCGACGATGGCCCGAAATTCGGGCGGCTTCTGGTAGTCCTGTTGCTTGCAGTGATGGCGGTGGTCGCCATCACTTTTGCTTCCGAAGCGTACTATTCGCGTTAATCTCCGTTAGTCCTTTACCGGCAGTTCGATATGCCGCAGTTCGCCATTCCTTGCGGGGAAGCCGGTGAAGGCGCTGCGCACCATGTAAGGCATGGCGACGGCCAGCGATGGATTGCGTCCTTCACTGTCCACCGTGACCTCATACACTCGCTTGCTGTCTTCCATGCGCATCATAACGACGCGCAACTGGCGGCGAAAGACTTCGTAATTGCTTTCACGATATTCGATCCTCGGCGGGCCATACCAGAACGGGTCGTAGAACGGACCATAGAAGGCGCGGCGGCCATAGTAGAAGGGACTGCGGAAAGGTGGCGGATAGCCATACCAGTAAGGATCGACCGCAACCGGCTCCACGATATGGACGTCGCGACCGCTGACGTTGTAGCCGAGGCTGATCTTTATGCGTGGGGTTTGCGTCGTAGTGGCTTCGGGGAAGCCAAGCCTCTGAAGTTCAGCGCGCACCAGATTTTCGTAGCTGCGGTATTCCAGATTGTTGTCCTGTTCCTTGGTACGCTCGAATACATACGGCGCACCCTGCAGATCCGCAGGCCAATCCTGGAAAACCGTGACGTCGCTGCGAATCACCTGCTGTGCACATCCGCTCAGCAAAAGAGCTGACAACGCAAGGGCCAATGATAGAAGGCGTTTCATGCTTTTCTCCATAAGAATACAAATATCATAATCACTCATTTCAGCCGCGTAAGCGGCGTTACATCTCGTAACTCTGCTTTACGCAGACGACATGATCTACATGTTGGCCAACCGATGCTGCCGAGCCAAATTTACTGTTTTCCGCAATATTCGTCTGCGTGTCTTGCCATAACGCTCAGGTTAACCGGTTGTGCAAAAAGCGACCTGATTCGCTTCCTGCCCGGTGACTTTAACGAAGCGCATATGGCAGGCATCAATGTACGCGTACACGCGGGCGCATCACGCCATGGGACCGATTGGTAAAATGGATGCCTCTTGAAGCTGCCATTCTCCGTCAATTCCTTCTTTCCCGACTTCCTATGCGCACTGATTCTCCACAGGCAATTTATCGCAAAGATTATCTTCCTCCGGCTTTCCTGGTTGAAACGGTCGAGATCGGTTTCGACCTTGATCCGCACAGGACGCGGGTTGCAACGCGACTCGTCATGCAGAGAAATGTCACTGCGAGAACGAAATCCTTGTATTTGTATGGGGAAGACCTGGAGCTTGTGCAGATCCGGATGAATGGCCGCAAATTGTCCAGGCGGGAGTATCAGCTCAAGGAAGACGGTTTGCTGATTCTGGAAGCACCTGATCAGGTGACACTGGAAATCGAGACCGTGATCGCGCCTGCGCGGAATACGTCACTCATGGGGCTATACGTATCGGGCGGAAATTTCTTTACGCAATGCGAAGCAGAAGGTTTTCGCAAGATCACCTATTTTCCGGACCGGCCGGATGTCATGGCCAAGTACAAAGTCATGCTTCGTGCCGACAAGAAAACCTATCCGGTGCTGCTTTCCAACGGCAATTTGCTCGAGCAGGGTGATCTTGGGGACGGCCGGCATTACGCGCTGTGGGAAGATCCCTTCAAAAAACCTTCCTATCTCTTTGCCCTCGTCGCTGGCAAGCTTGTGTGCCAGGAAGAGCCCTTCCTGCTCGCCTCGGGACGCGAGGTATTGCTTCAGGTCTGGGTTGAGGAAGGCAACCTCGACAAGACGCAGCATGCGATGGATTCGTTGAAACGCAGCATTCGCTGGGATGAGGAACGTTTCGGACTCGAGCTGGATCTGGACCGCTTCATGATCGTCGCTGTCGGCGATTTCAACATGGGCGCCATGGAAAACAAGGGGCTCAACATCTTCAATACCAAGTTCGTGCTCGCTAACCCGCGCATCGCGACGGACGTGGATTATGCCAACATCGAAGCGGTGGTCGGACATGAATATTTCCACAACTGGACCGGAAACCGCGTGACCTGCCGGGACTGGTTCCAGTTGTCCTTGAAAGAAGGGCTGACAGTTTTTCGCGACCAGGAATTTTCCGCGGACATGATAGGCACGGCGAGCGGACGCGCAATGAAGCGCATAGAGGACGTGCGCGTCCTCCGTCAGGCCCAATTTCCGGAAGATGCGGGGCCGATGGCACACTCGGTGCGCCCCGATTCCTATGCCGAAATAAACAATTTCTACACCGTTACGGTGTACGAAAAAGGTGCGGAAGTGGTGCGCATGTATCACACCCTGCTGGGGCGTGACGGCTTCAGGCGGGGGATGGAACTCTATTTCAAGCGCCACGATGGCCAAGCCGTCACCTGCGACGATTTCCGTGCTGCCATGGCGGATGCCAATGGGCGCGATCTTGCGCAGTTCGAGCGCTGGTACAGTCAGGCCGGTACGCCGCGTATCAAAGTGCAGACACGCTACGATAAGTTGTCTCAGGTATTCGAATTAACCCTGTCCCAGTCCTGTCCGTCGACGCCGGGACAGAAGGAAAAGCTGCCTTTCCATATTCCCTTCGCACTAGGATTGCTTGATTCCGCAGGTCGGGATATGCCTTTGCTGCTGGATGATGCCGATGCGTCGACGCGCGTGCAGCGCGATACAGGCGGCCAGTTGACGATGGTGCTGGAGCTGACAAAGGCGCAGCAAACCTTCCGTTTCCTCCAGGTATGGGAACTGCCCGTGCCCTCTCTGTTGCGCGACTTTTCCGCGCCGGTCATCCTCGAGTACGACTACAGTGATGAAGAGCTCGCTTTCCTGATGGCGCGTGACAGTGACGCCTTCAACCGCTGGGAAGCGGGCCAGAGACTGGCCATGCGCAGATTGCTGGGCAAGATTGCCGGTGAAGAGGGTGCTGGAGCGCTGGATCCGCTTTTCGTGGAGAGTTTTCGCTCCATCCTGAACGATGCCGGGCTGGACCCGGCCTACCGCGAGGCGGCGCTGACGCTGCCGTCCGAGGCGATGATTGCGGAGGCAATGGACGTCGTTGATCCACAGGCGATTGCCGAAGCACGTGAATTTGTCCGCTTGGAGCTGGCACATCAATTACGGGACGACTGGCTGCTCGCGTATCAAGGTAATCTGACGCCGGGGAGTTACAGCCCCGATCATTTATCCGCCGGCCGTCGCGCATTGAAAAACCTTTCGCTGTCCTATCTTGCCCGGAGTGACGACAGCGTCGTTCATGACATGGTATGGAGCCAAGTCCAGAACGCAAATAATATGACCGATCGCATTGCCGCACTTGGCGCCCTTGTCAACGGCTCTTCACCAAACAAGGAGGCGGCGTTGGTGGATTTTTACCGGGAGTTCGAAAACGAGGCACTGGTCATCGATAAATGGTTTACGTTGCAGGCAACCGCAAGGACTATGACGG
>JAQSWC010000100.1 GCA_029266815.1 Paucimonas sp. | reverse complement strand
AGTGAGGTGAGAGTGGCAAATGCAGCCCAGACTTGGGGATCGGAAAGTAATTCGAGCATATTGTGGTTATGAAGAACTCTCCCGAAGGAGAGGTCCTTTTTTAATTATTGCAAAATTAATGGTTGTAGGTTAATCGTTGCTTGCGAATCCCAGCAAGTGCATCAGGCTGGTGAACAGGTTGAAGATGGAAACGAACAAGGTCACGGTTGCCATTACATAATTGGTTTCTCCGCCGCGCACAATGTTGTTGGTCTCGAACAGGATCAGGCCCGACATCAGCAACACGAAGACCGCCGATACCGCTAGCGACAAGGCCGGCAACTGTAGGAAGATTGCCGCCAAGCCGACAAGGAACGCGACCAGGATGCCGACCATCAGGAAGCTGCCCATCCACGAAAAATCCCGGCGGGATATCAGGGCGTAAGCGGAAAGGCCGATGAAGATCGCGGCTGTGCCGCCGAAGGCCATGAACACGATCTGCCCGCCATTGGGCATATTCAGGTAATGCGTCAGGATCGGTCCAAGTGTGTATCCCATGAAGCCAGTCAGGGCAAACACGAGAAGCACGCCCAGACCGCGGTCGCGGAATTTCGTGACCATGAAAAGCAGGCCGTAAAATCCGACCAGGGTAAGAATGAGGCCCGGATGAGGCAGGCCCAGCGAGGCAGACAGTCCAGCCATCAGCGCGCTGAAACCCAGGCACATGGCCAGCAGCATATAAGTGTTGCGCAGAACGCGGTGCGCACCGATCTCCATAACGAGCGGTGCGTTGGCAGCGCGCGAAGTGGCGTTTGCCGAATTTCTAAAAAGATCGCCCATGACGAAATCCTCCTTGATGAACGGCTGCATGATATAAGTGAAACAGCTTCTTAAAAAGCGAAGATAATTTGAGGATAATTTCGGAAAAGCGGAAATGAAAACAACTGGAATGAATTTCAGGCATCTCTATTACTTCTGGGTAGTTGCCAAAGAGGGAAGCCTGACGCGGGCCGCCGAGCGGCTTGACGTGGCAGTGCAGACCATTAGTGCGCAAGTCGCGTTGCTTGAGCAGGCGGTCGGCAAGGCCTTGCTGGCACCGCAGGGGCGCCGCCTGGTGCTGACCGAAGCGGGAAGGGTGGCGCTTGCTTACGCCGACCAAATATTCCTTTTGGGCGAGCAGATGCAGGATGCGCTGTCTTCTTCCGATAGCGATCGTCCGTTGCGGTTGACGGTCGGCATCTCCGACTCCTTGCCCAAGCTGATTTCCTCGCGGGTACTGGAAGCGGCGCTGCGATTGCCCCAGCGCGTGCGCCTGGTGTGCTATGAAGACAATTATGAGTCGCTGCTGGGCGATCTGTCGGTGCACAAGCTCGACGTGGTATTGACGGACCGGCCGGTTCCGCCGGGAACAACGCTCCGGGTTTTCAGCCATCTTCTCAGTGAAAGCGAGATCAGCGTTTTCGGCGTGCCTGAACTGGCAGATCGTTACCGCAAGAATTTTCCCGAAAGCCTGAACGGAGCGCCGTTATTGCTTCCAACGCGCAATAACGCTGTCCGTATCCGTATCGACCATTGGCTCGAAGAACACGGCGTGCGTCCCGATATTGTGGGCGAATTCGATGACAATGCGCTTCTTACTACTTTTGGCCGCAATGGGTTGGGCCTGTTTCCTGCACCGTCAGCGCTAAAAAACGACGTGAAGCTGCAATTTGCTGCAGAGCCGGTAGGCGACATGACCAAGGTGAAGGAGCACTTCTACGCCATCTCGAACGAACGAAAAATCAAGCACCCCGCGGTCGAGGCGATTCTCTCAGCCATCTAACCTTATTTGGCAAGAGTCGCCACAAAATGTAACTTTCCTTGGTAAAACATGTTTATTCGGCAATGCTGTGCTACGCTGCACACAGATCGTCATCATGGGACGAGAGCGTAGTGACGCCGAGCGCAAACTCTTTCAAATGTACCGACACTGCCAGATATTGCGCTGCGAAACACGCAGCTTCAAATTAGGCGGCAATCATCTCCATTCAATCGAGCGCGCCCAGATGGAAGAAATTTTCGCGGCGGAAGAAAGAAAATAAGTTTTCTTTCGCCGGCGAATATTCCTAATGGGAAGACAGTCCTTGTCCGTTCAGCCGTTTCACGCTTGAGATTGCATATCCTTTTTCAGCGAATTGATTCTCTGCATCATCCAGAGTGATGCCGATTTCATCTTCATTAGTGCGTTGCAGTTCTACATTCTGCTCCAGGGTTTCCCAATCGATATTAGTAGCCTCCTGCGGAATTTCTTTACCTTCAGGTACGACAAGATAAGAAAATTGCCCGTCATTCTCGGGCCGTCGATACAGATCTACTCGCATTGTTCCTCCATTTCCTAAGTCTTCGATTGACCCTGCAAGAATGGAAAGGTTGCGCGAGAAAACGGCGATTCTTGTTAGTTCATCTAGCCCGATTGACACGTTTTCGCAAAATAATCTTGCTGTGTTGCATAAACGAGTATTGATGTGCCTCAATCTGCTCCCTAGAATGCAGAACATTGCCCCTCGAGAATAAGGTGTCACGTCAACAGTGATACCGGGCAAGCAGTTTTGCAACGGGAATTCACGGCATGAGGCAACAGCTTGTAATCGGACGGTTGACGAAGCGATGGGCGACAAGTATGGCTGCCAGCTTTGGTATTGTCTGCTCGCTGCTGGTGGCCAATCCCGGCCAGGCCATTACGACGATGGTTACCGCTTCCCTGGATGAGAAGGTCGTGATGATTCCGGCCATATCCGGTTCGGAAAGCGTGCAACTGGAAACCACGATCTTCAAGCCGCCGGGTGAAGGTCCCTTTCCGCTGGTCGTCATGAATCACGGCAAGGCCGTCGGCAATCCTCATCAACAGACGCGCGACCGCTTCATAGTGTTGAGCCGCGAATTCGTGAAGCGGGGCTATGCCGTCGTCATTCCAATGCGAAAAGGATTTGCGCGCTCCAGCGGCAATTATTCCGAATACGTATGCGACATGGAGCGCAACGGCAAGGCGCAGGCAGACGATCTGCAGGCTGCCCTGAATTACCTGGGCAAACAAAGCTGGGTGGACAGAAGCCGCATACTCGTTGCAGGCCAATCCTATGGCGGGCTGACGGCCATGGCATTCGCCGCACGCGGTTATCCGGGAGTCAAAGGTGTCATCAACTTCGCCGGCGGCTTGCGCATTCACGGCGGAGACTGCAGATGGCAATCTTCACTGATCTCCGCTTTCCGCGATTTCGGCCGCGATACCATGGTGCCAAGCCTGTGGTTCTACGGCGCCAATGACAGCCATTTCAGCCCGGAGCTTGCGCAGCGCATGCATCGCTCTTACGTGCGGTCCGGCGGCAATGCCAAGCTCGTTGCCTACGGCACGTTCAAGCAGGATGCGCATGCCATGGTCGGCAGTTGGGACGGCGTGAAGGTCTGGTGGCCGGAAACCGAGAATTTCCTGCGCCAGATCGGCATGCCCGCCGATGAAATCGTGGTGCTGAATGATGACAACAAGATTCAGAAAACCGATTTTGCCGCGATCGACAATATCGAGGCCGTTCCATTCTTGAAAGACAACGGGCGCGAAGCCTACCGCGACTTCCTGACGAAATCCCTGCCGCGCGCTTTTGCAGTATCGCCTACCGGCGCATGGAGCTGGGCCGAGGACGGTGATGACCCGGTGGAGCAAGTGCTGGCCAACTGTGAAAAGCAAAGTCCAGTGCCGTGCAAACTCTATGCAGTGAATGACAGCGTGGTGTGGTCCGATTCGTCGCAGATGGCCGGTTCGCCCAAGCTGGAAGAAACCACAGGCAAATAGCGCTCTGACATAAAAGGCGCCGCCGCATTCGGGCCGAATGGGTTCTAGGAGTGGCTTGCCCAGCCGCGGGCACGTTCCACCGCACGCCGCCATTGCAATAGCCGTTCCGTTCTCTCACGCGCAGGCATGCTCGGTTCGAAGCGGCGCTCCACTTGCCACATCGCTGCAATCTCTTCCATCGATGACCAGAAGCCGACGGCCAGTCCCGCCAGATAGGCAGCGCCCAGTGCCGTGGTTTCCGTTACCACCGGCCTGATGACCGGCACGCCCAGTACATCGGCCTGGAACTGCATCAGCAGGTCGTTGCGGGATGCGCCTCCGTCAACCCGCAACTCTTTCAAACCGATGCCGGCATCTTTCTGCATGGCCTCCGCCAGTTCTGCGCTCTGGTATGCGATGCTTTCCAGCGCCGCTCGCGCAATATGAGCTTTGGTGGTGCCGCGGGTCATGCCGATGAGGGTGCCGCGCGCATAGGCATCCCAGTAAGGCGCGCCAAGGCCGGCAAACGCGGGCACGAAGATTACGCCTCCGCTGTCCGGCACGCTGGCTGCCAGCACCTCGACATCCGCCGACTTTTCGATGATGCCCAACCCATCGCGCAGCCATTGAACGATGGCGCCGGCCATGAAGACGCTGCCCTCCAGCATGAAATCGGTAGGGCGTTGAAGATCGCCGTGCAAGGTCCAGCCGACAGTGGTCAGCAGGTGGTTATTCGATTCGATGGCGCGCGCCCCTGTATTCAGCAGCATGAAGCAGCCGGTGCCGTAGGTGTTCTTCGCCATGCCCGGCGAGTGGCAAGCCTGCCCGAAGGTGGCAGCCTGCTGGTCGCCGGCAATTCCGGCGATCGGAACGGGCGCCCCCAATATCTCTTCACGGACGTGGGCGACGGCGCCGCTGCTGGGCACGACCCGCGGCAACATGGCTCGCGGAATGCCGAACAGCGCCAGCAGTTCGTCGCTCCAGTCTCCAACATGAATGTCGAACAGAAGCGTGCGCGAGGCATTGCTGGCATCGGTGACATGCTCGCCCGAAAGCTTGAAGATCAGCCACGAATCGATGGTGCCGAAAGCCAGTTCGCCTTTTTCCGCAGCCAGCCTCGCGCCGGGAACGTGATCGAGCAGCCAGCGCAGCTTGGTGCCGGAAAAATACGGATCAAGCACCAGCCCTGTCCGGTGCCGAATCAGCGCTTCCATGCCGGCGCCTTTCAGTTCGTCACAGAACGCAGCGGTGCGGCGGTCCTGCCATACGATGGCGTTGGAAACCGGTTCGCCAGTGCGGCGGTTCCAGACGACGGTCGTTTCGCGCTGGTTGGTAATGCCTATGGCGGCAATGTCGCCGGGAGCCAAATGACTTTCCCTGAGCACGGCGCGCATGACGTCGAGCTGCGTCTGCCAGATCTCGTCGGCATCGTGTTCCACCCAACCGGGCTGCGGAAATATCTGGCTGAATTCCTTTTGAGCGACGCCGTGCGCTTTGCCGCTGCGGTCGAACAGGATGGCGCGCGAACTCGTGGTGCCTTGGTCAACAGCGAGAATATATTTGCTCATGCAGCGGCCTCCTTCTTCATCCGATACGCCGCCAGCCAATCATCGAGGCGCTTGTCGCCGCCTGCGGGCGCATGCAGGCCGAGCTTGGTGCGGCGCCAGAGAATATCCTCGGCCGATCGCGCCCACTCATGCTCGACCAGATAGGCGGCTTCCCTGGCATAAAGCCCCGGAGCTATTTCCTGGCCGAGATCGACCATGCTTGTGCAATTGTCGAGCAGTGCGCGGGTTCTCGTGCCATAGGCGCGCGAATACCGCAATGCGAGCGACGCCGGCAGCCACGGGTACTCCGATTGCAGTTGCGACTGGAACCGGGCGAACTCGCGCACTGCGCGGTTTTCGGGATGTGTGGCAAACAGGTCTCCGCCGGGCAGGCAGGCATCGCGCGTCCATGGGCCGCAACGATTGCCCAGCGCCGGCGAGATCAGGTCGACCGCCTCTTCCGCCAGCTTGCGGAAGGTGGTGATCTTGCCGCCGAAAATCGATAGCAAGGGCGCGCCTTCGTCGTGGTACTCAAAGCGGTAGTCCCGCGTCACCGCCGACGCTTCGGCGTGTTCATCGTCCACCAGCGGACGCACTCCCGAGTAGGACCAGACCACGTCGTCTGGCGTGATCGTTTTCGAAAAATAGTGGTTGGACAGTTCGCACAGGTAGGCAATCTCGGCCTCATCAATCGCAACCTGGCCGGCATCGCCGCGATACTCAATGTCGGTAGTGCCGATCAACGTGAATTCCTTTTCGTAGGGAATGGCGAAGACGATGCGTTTATCGGAATGCTGAAAAATGTAAGCGTGGGAATGCTCGAACAGCGAACGCACGATAATGTGGCTGCCCTTGATGAGGCGCACTGCGCGCGATGCCGAATGATGCGCGGTCGACTGAAGAAACTGCAGCACCCAGGGGCCGGCGGCATTGACGATGCAGCGCACATTGAGTTCGCGCGTGCCATCCCCGCTGCGCAGCGAGACGAGCCAGTGGCCATCCTGCTGAACCGCCGATTCGCAGAGCGTGCGCGTGAAGACGGCAGCGCCTTTTTCCGCAGCGTCCACGGCATTCAGCACCACCAGCCGGGCGTCGTCCACCCAGCCGTCGGAATAGACGAAGCCGCGCTTGAAATCGCGTTTCAGCGGTCCGCCGGCCTCATGCCGCCGCAGATCGACCGTTCTTGAAGCCGGCAGCAGTTCACGGCGCGCAAGATGATCGTAGATGAACATGCCGGCTCGGATCATCCATGATGGACGCTGGCCGGCATCATGCGGCATGACGAATCGCAGGGGCCACATGATGTGCGGAGCGGAGCGTAGCAGCACCTCACGCTCGATCAGCGCCTTGCGCACCAGGCCGAATTCATGATGCTCCAGGTAGCGCAGCCCGCCGTGGATCAACTTGGTCGAGGCGGACGAGGTGTGCGAGGCGAGGTCATCCTTTTCGCATAGCGCCACCCTCAATCCACGGCCCGCCGCATCGCGCGCAATGCCGGCACCGTTGATGCCGCCTCCCACTACCAGCACGTCGTAATCGAGTTGAGTCTTGCCGCTCATGGTTGTCCTTTATGCCTGCCGCAACGGCAGCGGTACCGGCAGAACCACGCGCATCTGCTATATTGGAATCATTCCTGTTTGCCGATGCGGCCTGTGATCTTCGGGCCTTCTTCGGGAAAATAACATAGGCGGTCGTGCGCATGCCTCGCTCCATGCCGGGCGCGACGGCAAAACAACACGCAACCATCATGCTTGCCTTCTTGTCCAATCCCGCCCACTGGGAGCTTGCGAGCTTCGTCGTCACCGTCATCGCCCTTCCTTTTGCGATTTTCATTTTCCTCTTCGAGCAGCGCAAGGAGCGCGACGCGGAGGATGAAGAGGCTTACCAGCTTCTGCAGAACGCCTACAACGATTTCCTGAAAATCGTGCTCGACAATCCCGACTTGCGGCTCCGTAGCGAATCGATGTCGGAAAATCGGGCGCCCGATCAGAGAGAGCGTGTGCTGATCATTTTCGAGATGCTGATTTCGCTGTTCGAGCGCGCCTACATCGTGGCGTATCAGCCTGACCTCAGCGGCACCGCGTTGCGGCGCTGGCGCTCCTGGGACGACTACATGCGCGAATGGTGCCGGCGTGACGACTTCTACTACCTGCTGCCGCAATTGCTGCGCGGGGAAGACCCGGACTTCGCCGCCTACATACGGCAACTGGCGGAAGAGGAGCGCGCCGCGCTCGTGCGTTGACACGCGCGGCGTCACCGCGGTGCCGCGATCGGCGATAATGGCGGATTCACGGAAATCTGCCATGCCTTCTACATTTGCCCCACTCAAGAACGACACCTTCCTGCGCGCGCTGCTGCGCCAGCCGACCGATTACACGCCGCTGTGGCTGATGCGCCAGGCGGGACGCTATCTGCCTGAGTACAACGCCACGCGCAAGCGCGCCGGATCGTTCCTCGGCCTCGCCAAGAATCCGGACTACGCGACTGAAGTGACGCTGCAGCCGCTGGACCGCTATGCGCTGGATGCGGCGATCCTGTTTTCCGACATTCTGACCGTGCCGGATGCCATGGGCCTGGGGCTGTACTTTGCCGAAGGAGAAGGCCCGAAGTTCGAAAGGCCCTTGCGCGACGAGGCTGCCGTGGCGGCATTGCGTGAACCGGAGCCCGGCTCGTTGCAGTATGTGTTCGACGCGGTAACGCAGATCCGCACCGCGCTCAACGGCCGCGTGCCGCTGATCGGATTTTCCGGCAGCCCCTGGACGCTGGCTTGCTACATGGTGGAAGGCGGCGGTTCCGACGATTTCCGCACGGTCAAGACCATGCTTTACAGCCGGCCCGACCTGATGCACCGGATACTGTCGGTGAATGCGGCGTCCGTCGCCAAGTACCTGAATGCCCAGATCGAGGCGGGCGCACAGGCGGTGATGATCTTCGATACTTGGGGTGGTGCGCTGGCCGACGGTGTTTATCAGAAGTTTTCGCTTCACTACATGAACGAGGTGATACGCGGCCTGAAGCGGGAGCACGACGGCATGCGGATTCCCTGCATCGTGTTTACCAAGGGTGGCGGCCTGTGGCTCGAGGAGATCGCCGACTCGGGAGCTGACGCGGTAGGGCTGGACTGGACCGTAAATCTTGGCAAAGCCCGCGCACGGACAGCCGACCGTGTCGCGTTGCAGGGCAATCTGGACCCGAACGTCCTGTTTTCAGGGCCGGAGCAAATCCGCCAGGAAGTTGCCGCCGTCTTGGCCGCCTACGGTAAGCACGGCATGGGCAGCGGACACGTATTCAACCTCGGGCACGGTATCTCTCAGTACACCCCTCCGGATGCAGTAACGGTGCTGGTGGACGCGGTACATGAAGTCAGCAGGAGGTATCACGCTACTGGTGGTTAAGAGCGTGGAACATCGCGGGCAATAGGATGGAATTCACGACTTTATTCACAGAGTTGTACTCTTCGCCAAGGCAGAGAATTCAGCATTGCTTTTTGTTTTGTATTCTTTATT
>JAQSWC010000099.1 GCA_029266815.1 Paucimonas sp. | reverse complement strand
AAAACGATTTGTATTAATTTCAATTCGACATCTAAAACATCGGCCATTGCGCCACGGCGATACTTCCTCGCGGAATCTAAATATCGCGCCTCTGCGTTATCGCAAACTGCCGCCACTTCTCCCTTCGCTTTACATCAAGCAGCAGAATTCCTCGCAGCGCGACACTGACGTCTATCCGTATTGGCATATGTCTTGCACTAGGACGTGCACCGCATAGAAAAAGGAGAGTGCCATGTTACGTTATGCCGCGATATTTCTCGTGATCGCTCTGATCGCAGCGCTGTTTGGATTTACCGGTATTGCTTCCGGCGCCGCTTCCATTGCCAAAGTTCTTTTCGTCGTGTTTGTTGTGGTTGCATTGGTCAGTCTGATACTTGGCATGATTCGGCGCTGACGTGCCCTGATTTGCCGTCTTGTTGATTCTTACTAGCGAAGGAGTATTTATGAGCTCTACGTTCCCTCCGGGGCAATCCGCCTCCGACTTTGAGCCTTCCGTTTCCGGCATCACCGGCGAAACGGCAATCGGTTCCGAAAGCGGTTATTACGCCAACGACGCTACTCAGGGCAGCGGTTCCCTGCGCGGCAATCTCACTTCGTTGAAGAGCGAACTGGACGAGTTGCTGAATCGTGCCGATTCGCTGTCCGAGAATGAACTGAATCAGGCGTATGTGCAGTTGATGACCAAGTTCAGCTCGGTACGTTTTGCTGCGAAGAGCGTTGCGGACCAGGCATCACGCCAGTTCCGTACCGTGGCCGACCAGGCAAGCCGCCAGTTCCGTACCGTGGCAGACCAGGCTAGCCGTCAGTTCAACGACGGAGTGGAAGTCACCACTACTTATGTAAAGGATCGCCCGCTGCAGTCTGTCGCCATTGCTACCGGCGTCGGTCTTGCGCTCGGCATTTTGTTCGGCCGTCGCTAATCCATACGGCGGCCATACATCGCGCAGGCCTGAGCTAGCGGCCTGCAGGAGTCCAGGGGAATGCACTCTGCAGGGCTGTTTTTCCTTGGCTTTCCGCGACAACCGGCTGGCGAGCTATGCGTAACACTGGTGGGCTTCATTTATTAACCAAGAAAGGAAACAACATGAAAAAAGCGATTGCTCTTCTGGGTGTACTGTTCTTCACGCTGAGCGCGGCCGGCTGCAACACGGTCAAGGGCGCAGGTAAAGATGTGGAACGTGGTGGTGAAAAAGTTCAGGACGCCGCTACCAATACACAACAAAAGATGTAATAGACTGAGACCAGCTTGGTCACGACAAGGCCACCGCACTGCTTAACGGCAGTCCGGTGGTTTTGCTTTTTCGTGAAGAAGATCCAAGCCGGATTGACGATGACTTAAAAATGAAATGGCATGCCACTCTGTCTGTCACCTGCCAGATCATTTCCGAACCGGTCCGCTGTAGATGTCGCCATGAAACCTCTGCCGACGATAGTCGAAAGCGGCAGCAGCTTCTCCAGCAGCGTCTTCTTCGCCGCTGCTCGCAGCGGCGGTGCCGGCTGTACCGCTCAACCCGCTGCTGGAAGTGCGCGTGCTATCCAGCGACTCAGCCAACTGATGTGGCCATAAGAGAATCACGGCCAACGGCTCATCCACGCTTTTCATTACATCGATCTCCTTGACCAGCGTATAGCCGCCAGTTTCGGCCTTGACAACGTAATGCCCCTCTTTCGGGAAATCGATTGCCAGCATGGGCGCATCGCAAAACGTCCTGAATACCGGCTTGCCTGCCGCATCTTCTATGGTCACGCTCACATCGGCCAGATACCCGGCATCCTTGGCGACGAAGCTCAAAAGCATGTCACGTTTCTCTGCCATCGCTTTCACACGCTCCGCTTCATCGGCGCCTACGCCGCCGCAGAGATAGACAAAGCCCTTCTGACGCTTGACTTTGAGCGCGCTCATGGGCGCCGGCAAGGGCTTCCTTGCTTCTGCTGTCGCGCGGCCACTGACTGAGGGAATGTCCTGCGCGTTGAGCGCGGCGGGCACCAGAAGCAATAAGCCGGTGAGTGCGAGCAGGTATTTCAATCTCAGGTTCATGAACAGCCTGATTCCATTCCAGTTTGTATACCAGGCAATATGCACTAAGCATGCCTGCCCGTCGTTCTGCCTGAATCTTTTGACAAGCTCACGGTCTATTTATTTGCGTGCTGCATGGAGGCATCTTTTCAGCAGCCGTCAGACGATTTAAGGAGAGACGGATCTTCGTGATTCCGCCGATGATCAGATTGCCGGTGAAGATACTGGCGCAGCCGGATGAAACGACGTGCGGCCCCACTTGCCTGCAAGCCGTATATCGTTACTGGGGCGAAATGGAAACGCTTCGTGACGTTGTCGGCCGCACCGGTCGCCTGGAACATGGCGGCACCTTCGCTGTATTCCTTGCATGCGACGCGCTTCGCAAAGGCTATCGGGCCACCATTTACACCTACAATCTCAACGTTTTTGATCCCACTTGGTTCGCCGCGCCGAAGGTCAATATTGCCGAAAGGCTTCAGAAGCAACTGGCGGTGAAACCTGATTACCGGCTGCAAATCGCGACCACAGGCTATCTCGAATTTCTCAAGCTCGGCGGCCGCCTGCGGCTGATGGATATGTCGCACGGCCTGATACACGGGCTGCTGCGTCGGCGGCAGCCCATCATCACCGGTCTCAGCTCCACCTATCTCTACCGTACGCCGCGCGAAGTCGGCGAGGACAACACGCCGGACGACATTCTCGGCATGCCGGCAGGCCACTTCGTCGTCATCGCCGGCTACGACATCAACCGCCGCAAGGTACTGGTGATGGATCCCTATCACCTGAATCCTTACGGGCGGCTCCACCAATACTGGATCAGCACCGAGCGCGTGATTGCTTCGATCCTGCTCGGCATCGTCACGCATGATGCAAACCTGCTGATCATTCACCCGCCGCATCTGCCGCGGCAAGAGGTGCCATGAACGTTCTATTCGTCGTCAACCAGCCGCGCGACTGGCCTGTCGCAATACCCGGGGTAGAGATCGTTTCCGCGCGAAACTACCTTCTCGATCCAGCGTATTGCGACAGGTTGGACGCCAAGGTCTTCAACCTGTGTTCCTCCTACCGCTACCAGGGGCGGGGTTATTACGTGTCGCTGCTTGCGGAAGCGCGAGGCCATCAGCCTTTGCCCGACGTCAAGGCCATCGAAGATACTCATGAAAGCCGTCTTGTTGCGCAACTTACCGAATGTCTAGCCGAAGAGATCGATACTGCGCTGGCCGATGTGGAGGAAGACAGGCTCGAGCTGCATATCTTCTTCGGAAGGGATGGCGCACGACGGCACGAGAGTTTGAGCGCCAAACTGTTCAATATGCTGCAACTGCCGCTCTTGTGCGTGCATTTTGCACGCGAGCGTCACCGCCACCGATGGACAGTGGAAAAAGCGCATCCGCTGCGCATGAGCGACCTCGCACCGCAGGAAAAAGCGCAAGTCGGCATGGCAGCCATGGAATGCCTGCGTGGCCATCGCGCCAGCCAGCCGGAACCAGCGGCGCAACGGCCCAAACTGGCCATCCTCTACAACGAAGACGGTGCTGATAAACCTTCCAATTCCCAGGCAATGCGGCGCTTCATGGAGGCGGCGGAAGAAAGCGGCATGCGGGCTGAAGTCATTGACAGGAACGATATCGGACGGCTTGCGGAATTCGATGCGCTGTTTATCCGCGACACCACTTTCGTCAACCACTACACCTATCAGTTTGCCCGCTCGGCGGCCATCGCCGGACTGGTCACGGTAGATGATCCGGACTCGATCCTCAAGTGCAGCAACAAGGTGTATCTCACCGAAATCCTGGCGCGACACGATATTCCCACACCTCGCACCTTGACCGTTCACCGCGAAAACGTAAAAGACATCGTGCCGCAGCTCGGCCTTCCCTGCATTCTGAAGCAGCCGGACGGCGCATTTTCTTCGGGCGTGGTCAAGGCGCGTACCGAAGAAGAAGTCATGATGCATGCCATGGACTTCCTCGAAAAATCCGATCTCATTCTCGCGCAGGAATATCTGCCTACTGAATTCGACTGGCGTATCGGCGTGTTCGACCGCAAGCCGCTGTTCGCCTGCCGCTACTACATGGTTCCCGGCCACTGGCAGATCGTCAGCCATGAGGGCCAAGAGGAAGGCAGCGGCTACGTGGAAGGCCGCACCGAAGCGGTGCCGATTGAAGATGCGCCGCGCGAAGTGATCGAGACTGCGCTGGCGGCTGCCAACCTGATAGGAGACGGATTCTACGGCGTGGACCTGAAGCAACGCGGCCAGCACTGCTACATCATTGAAGTCAACGACAATCCGAACGTGGATGCAGGCAACGAAGACGCCCTGCTCGGCAATTCGCTTTACCTGCGTATCATGGATGTGTTCCGTTCGCGCGTGGCGCGCAGAAAGGAAAGCGTGCGCGCATGAGCACTCCTGCCCTGGATGTCTTCATGGGTTACGGCATCGAGCTTGAGTACGCGATCGTCAATCGCGCCACGCTCGAATGCATACCGCTCGCCGATGTCTTGCTGGATCAGCCGGGCAGCGGGTCGAGCGGCGAAGTCCGGCGCGGAATGCTGGGTTGGTCGAACGAGCTGGTCAATCATGTGATTGAAATCAAGAACTTGCGGCCCAACGCCTCGCTGGCGGTCTTGCCCTCGCTGTTTCAGGGCGAGGTCAACCATATCAACCGTCTGCTGCAGGCACACGGCGCTCAATTGATGCCGACGGCGATGCATCCGTGGATGAATCCCGTTGAGGAAACCGTGCTGTGGCCGCACGATGAGCACGGCATATACGGCACCTACCAGCGCATCTTCGATACTCGCACTCACGGCTGGGCAAATCTCCAAAGCATGCATGTGAACCTGCCTTTTGACGGCGACCGCCAGTTCGAGCGCCTCCATGCGGCCGTGCGCCTCGTGCTGCCGATCATTCCGGCTCTTGCTGCCAGTTCGCCGTTTGCCGACGGACACGACACGGGCTTTTCGGATTTCCGCATGGAGACGTACCGGACAAACGCCGGAAGCTACAGCGCTATCGCGGGCGACGTTATTCCGGAGACGGTGACAAGCCGTGCCGACTATGAAGCCCGGATACTGGAACCGATGTACAAGGCGGTCTCCGTTGCGGATCCCGCCCAGGTGCTAAGAAACGAGTGGCTGAATTCGCGCGGCGCAATCGCTCGCTTCGAGCGAAACGCCATCGAGATACGCGTGATCGATACCCAGGAATGCCCGAAGGCCGACTTGTCTGTTGCCGCCGCGGTGATCGCCACCACGCGTTGGCTTTATTGCTGCGACCGCGTGCCGCTTGCGGCGCAGCAGCAGATCGACACTGCCGCGCTGGCGAAAATTTTTCTCGACTGTGTGAAGGACGGCGAGCGAGCCGTCATCACCGACCGCGATTATCTCGGCCTGCTCGGTTACCGAAGCGAACGCTGCACGGCCCAGCAGTTGTGGCGCCATATCATTGCGGCACTGCCGGAAGACGATCCGCTGCATGCGCGCGTATGGCGCGACCATCTCTACCTCATTCTGGAATCCGGCCCACTCTCCCGGCGCATACGCAAGGCAGCCGGCAATAACCCCGACCGGCGGCATCTGCAACTCGTGTACGACCAGTTATGCGAATGCCTTGAGAAAGGCAAAGCCTTCGACCCCAGCTAAGGCATGTCGAAAAAAATATTTCGGTTGATCACCTGCGAACATGGAGGGAACCGCATTCCCGCCCGCTACCGAAAATTATTCGAGAACGAACCTGATGCCCTGGAAACCCACGAAGGTTTCGACGATGGCGCGCTGGCTCTGGCGCGGGATTTCGTTCGCGAGCTCGATGCGTTTTCCGTCACCGCGACGACCAGTCGGCTTCTGATCGATCTCAACCGTTCGCTCGGACATCCCGGCATCTTTTCCCGCTTCACGGGCGATCTTGCGCAGGATGAACGCGATCGGATCGTGGAGAAACACTATCTGCCCTACCGGCGGGAAGTCGAGGACGCTATCGCCGGGGAAGTGCGGAGAGGTCGCTGGGTGCTGCATGTCTCCGTGCACAGCTTCACTCCCGAACTTAACGGCGAGGTCCGCAATGCCGACGTGGGCTTGCTTTACGATCCGGCGAGAAAGAATGAAGCCGAATTCTGCCGTGCCTGGAAAGCGTCGCTTGCCGTGCTGGCTCCCGAACTGAAAGTCCGCTTCAATTATCCGTATGCCGGAAAATCGGACGGCTTTACCTCATGGCTGCGCAAATGCTACACGGGAGCGGAGTACGCAGGCATCGAGGTCGAGGTCAATCAGGCCCATGTCCTTGTTGGCGCAACGCACTGGCGCCGTGTAAGAAAAGCGCTTGCAGCATCATTGCGGAACACGGTCGCACAAAACAGGATACGTAAATCGTAGACCGCGTCATCGCGCCGGGAAGTCGCCGGCGGCACTGTGCGTGCTGCCGTTCAACCGCGAAGGAACGCCCAGTTGCAGGTGCCGCACCTTGCCTAGCATGTCCGTGATGTCGTGGTCTTTCACTTTGTCGAATTCCAGATACCAGTCACCAATGGACTCAAGAATTGAAGGCGTGTGGAGAACAACGAAACGGTCGGCTTCTGGCCCGATGTCGGATTCGCAGCCGGCAGCGGCGAGCGGCGAGGCGATGGTGATGCTGGCTGCCATTTTCTTTCGCAAATCTCGCACGGCGGCCAGCATGGTGGCGCCGGTAAGCAACCCGTCATCGACGAGAATCACGTCCAGTCCGTGCACCTGCGCTTCGGGCCGTACGCTGCGATACAGCGTCTCCTTGCGCTCCATGTCCCGTAATTCACGGTAGGCAATTGCCTCTATCACTTCCGGCGGCAAGCCCGCACGTTCAACCAGCTCCGATTTGAGCACGCATACACCGCCGCTGCTGATTGCGCCCATGGTGAGCTGTTCGTTGCCGGGAAGGCCAATGCGCTGAACCGAGAGAATATCCAGTGGGAGTTCAAGCGCAGT
>JAQSWC010000098.1 GCA_029266815.1 Paucimonas sp. | reverse complement strand
GGGCCCGGTGTCGGGCAGCGCCATGAGCATCCGTCTGGACGATTTCGACAGGTCCGTCACCGTATCGGCGGCGTCCTTCGCCTCTGGTAGACCGAGCGTGGACTTCAGCGGCGGTGAAAGCACGGCTGTTCTCACGGATGAGGAGTTCTTCGTCAATGGAACCTGCTACATGGATATTCCCGTGAAGCAGTGGTACGACAACATCAAGCTGGCCGCCTCGGCCAATGGCGAGTATGCCTTGAGCTATGACATGCACAGGAAAGTGCAGATTCCCGCGAATATCGATGCCAGCTTGGTTGAGCTTCAGAGTTTTGAAACGCTGGAAAAAAGATCGACCGTGGTGGCAATGCTGAACAACTTTTCCTCTGCCATTTCCGTACAGGCTCCGGAAAAATTCTTCATCAGCCTTGAGCTGGACACGTTCTTTAACGCCGACGCCGGCAACGAGCTGACATTCACTTCCAACCGCGATGGGTCGGTCAGCTATACCTTGCCTCACCGTGTTGCAACACCTGCAGAGGTGCGTAACTTCACCTGGCTTCAGCGCAATGATGGAGCGATCGTTCTCAGCTTTCCGGGCTATGGCGACGTGATTTTGCGTGCCATTAAAGCCATCACTGGCGGATATCAGGTTCTATACAGCTTGCCCAGCGAGGATTATGGCACTACCTATCGAATACGCGATCTGGTGAAGAACGGCGCCCCCGTCTTGAACGAGCAGACGATTCCAGGCCGCTACAAGTTCACCAGCATCTCCCCTCTGCCGAACGGCTCGCATGAGTACGAAATTACTTTCCACGCCGATAAAACCGTCAGTGGCTTTGTCGGAGGCTACTGGTTCCAGGATGCCAATGGCGATTTCGTGAGTTACGAATGTACGCTGGCGGGCGGAAAGAAGGGGACCGCCTATGAACAGTGCGCGGGGGGCTTGAACGACCCATCAACCATTACGTTCTCGCACGTGCGGCGCATACGCTTTATGCACCAGGATGGTAGCGCTTACCAGTCCAAGTACACCGGGTCTCTCTTCCAGGATGAGGACGATGAATTTACGACCTTTGCCCTGACTTACCGCTGGGTTCGGGTGGGCAATGAATCGGATGAGGAATGAACGCTTAGAGTCTGTTCCCTACGCGAGCAGGCTCTAAGCCGTTTCTTACAGCATTCAAACTTTCGGTAGTCGAATCAGCTGCTTATCCACTTTTTACCTGCCTTATCCACAGGGTTTTTCACACAGACTGTGGAGAACTCAAGCGGCATCAACATCGCAGGTTCCTGCTACTTTTTTGCAGGAAGGCCCGTTCGGCAACGGATGCCCGGAGTCGGGCGCAAAAAGCTGCCGGCACGGACTGGATTCTAATGGGATGGGCTCTCGATGTTGCGCTGGCGCTCCTCGTTCCACTTGGATTGAAGCGCCGCTAGGGTATCAAGTGTGATTCGACACAACTCCGCCAGTTTCTGTGGATTTACTTCAGGCACACGAATCGTGAAATTGACGGAGAACGACTCCGGGTCGTCCGGAGCTTGAGTAAGGGTGATACGCGCAACGTGATCGGATTCCGTGTCGGGATGGCCTGCGTCGTCATTGTTCAAAGCATTTCCTTGGTAAATATTAAGCAGGAATCGATGTGTGCGGCCGTGCGCGAAGCTGCCGAGCCAAAAAAGTGGATTTTCACGGTCGGGCGGAAATATTCATCGATCCTGTTTTCCATTCCGGTGCTCCTTGCAATGAGTCGTGTGCTTGGTGGGCCGGTCAGAAAAAAATTCCGTTTTCTTGCTGAGTTCGCCGTGTTTTCTTGTTCGCGACGCGTACATGTTGTTGTTTTTGTTCACCAGGAAAGTTAAATGTTGCAAAAACTCATATTGCCTCTTCGTAGTGTTCCTACAATGAAATCACGACAAGAGGAGACCATCATGGGTGCAACCGGCTACACGCGAATCAAACTCAAGCCTTCCCTGTTTGACCGCATTTTGATGCTGCTAAAGCGGCTGTAAAAACAATTTCACGCGACAGTCGTAATGGCCCACGAGGTCATTACGACTGCTCCGCCTTCAGCTTTTCTTCCCGCAGCTTGACAAGCTGTTCTTCCTCATACTGCCTCCGTCTTTCCTGCTGCTTCTTCAGTTCGTCGTGGCGCTGAGCCTCGATTTCCTCTTCAGTGGGTTCCGGCTCTTCCTCATGGATCGACAGTGACATTCCGGATGCGGAAGCCGGTTCGCCGCGCTTGCTCTTGAGCTTGATGCTCAACCTCAGCTCGTTGGCGGAATCCGCGTTGCGGATCGCCTCTTCATAAGAAATGTAGCCATCGTTGTAAAGCTCGAACAGGGACCAGTCAAAGGTGCGCATCCCGAGTTCGCGGGATTTTTCCATGATGCCCTTGATCTCGTGGAATTCGCCCTTGAAGATTTTCTCCGAAATGGTGGCGGTGTTGAGGAGGATTTCGATTGCCGCCTTGCGTCCCTTGCCGTCCGCGGTGCGGATCAGCCGCTGCGAGACGATGGCGCGCATGTTGGCCGACAGGTCCATCAGCAACTGGTTGCGCCGCTCTTCGGGGAAGAAGTTGATGATGCGGTCGATGGTCTGGTTGGCGCTGTTCGCATGCAGCGTGCCCAGGCAGAGATGGCCGGTTTCAGCAAAGGCGATCGCATGCTCCATGGTTTCGGCGTCGCGGATTTCGCCGATCAGGATTACATCAGGTGCCTGGCGCAGCGTGTTCTTCAGTGCGTGGTGCCAGCTGTGGGTGTCCACGCCGACTTCGCGGTGCGTGATCAGGCATCCCTTCGACTGATGCACATATTCGACTGGATCTTCGACCGTGATGATGTGCCCGTTCGATGTGCGGTTGCGATGATCGATCATCGCCGCCAGCGACGTGGATTTTCCCGAACCTGTGCCGCCGACTACCAGCACCAGGCCGCGTTTGTTCATTACCACTTCCTTCAACACTTCCGGCAGGCCCAGCTTCTCGAAATTGGGTATTTCGGATGCAATGGTGCGGATCACCATACCGACGTGCTGCTGCTGGACGAAGATGTTGACGCGAAAGCGTGAAACGCCCGGCAGCGAAATCGCGAAATTGCATTCCATTTCCCTGGCAAATTCCTCGCGCTGGCGCTCGTTCATCATGGCTTCGGCCAGCTTGCGAGTGATTTCACCGGTCAGCTTTTGCTGCGACAGCGGCTGCATGCTGCCGTGTGCCTTCATGCTGGGCGGGAAGTCATGGGATATGAATAAATCGGAGCCGCCGGCCTGGCTCATGGCGGCCAGCAGCTTGTGCATGTAAGCGCGTGCCTGATCTTCAGTGAAAGTGGTCATGGGAGACGATATTGTTTTTAGATGGTCGGGATGGCTCAGATGAAAAACGGTTGCTGCCTATTCTGCCAGAAGTCAGGTCAATATTGCTCCATGGAAAAATGAATTTGCGTAATCTCCCATTCATCTTGTTCCTGGACGAACTTCCCCCGGTTGCGTCGCTCTTTATGAAAAAGAAAGGCGTTTTCCGCTGCCTTTCCAATTGACTCTGGACGAAAGGAATGTCATGAACACCGACGACGTTGCAATCAACGGCCTGCAGATTGCGGTACTGGTTACCGACGGATTCGAGCAATCCGAACTGGAAGGGCCGAAGGAAGCGCTGGAGCAGGGAGGCGCGATCGTAAAAATTGTTTCGCTCAATCCCGGTAGCGTACAGGGCATGCAGCATGGCGAGCCGGATGCTTCTTTCACTGTCGATCAGATATTTGCCGACGCCGACGCCAATGAGTTCGACGGCATCCTCGTTCCGGGCGGGCCGATTAATGCCGGACGCATACGCGATATACCGGAAGCACAACAGATCGTGCGCGACATCGAGCGTCAGGGGAAACCGATTGCCGTAATTTGCCACGGCGCCTGGTTGCTGATATCAGCCGGCCTGGTGAACGGCCGACGCTTGACGAGCTGGCCCGAGCTGCAGAACGATATCCGCAGTGCAGGCGGCAACTGGGTGGATGAAGAGGTCGTAGTGGATGGGAATTGGATCAGCAGCCGGAAGCCGGAGGATATCCCTGCCTTCAACGGGAAACTGGTGGAGGTGCTGTCCAGGCGCATGGCCGATAACCTGCGCGACAAGGCGGATGGAAACGCAGTAGGCATTGCATCCAGCTAGAGCAGCACTCTGACAGGTCTTTTCCATCCGGCATAATGCGGTCTTATATTAACGGCCTCATATCGGAGGGAAACCTTGAAGAAGACGATTGCCTTCGACATCGGCGGCACCTGCAGTCGGATCGCATTGTTCGAAAACGGCAAGATCACATGGCGCGACGACCTGCGCACGCAGAGCCAGGAAGGGCCGCAGACAGTCGTGGACGCGGCAAAACAGTTGTTTCAGCCGTTGCGCGGAATCGACGCACCTGTCGGCGTGGCGGTAACCGGGCAGATTGTGGATGGATGCGTCACTGCGCACAATCCCGGCATCATGCCCGGCTGGCATGGGTTTCCCTTTCAAGATGCGGTGGCAGCTGCACTGGAGCGTCCGATCGCGCTGGCCAACGATGCCCGTGCCGCGGCGTGGGGGGAGTACTGTTTCGGCGCCGGCAAAGGCATGGATGAATTCCTATTCGTTACGGTGTCCACCGGAGTGGGGGCAGGTCTCGTGTTGAACGGACGCCTACATCTTGCGCGAAACGGCTTCGATGCGGAAATGGGCGAGATGCGAGTGCCTGAAGGCGGCACGCTGGAAGACCATGCCTCGGGCACGGCGCTAAGCCGTGCCGCCGCAGCGCACGGCTATGAGAACGGCAAGGCACTGGCCGATGCTGCTGACGCCGGCGATGAACGAGCCGAAGCCCTGTATAGGCAGGGCATACGCCTCGTTGCCGCAAAGCTGGCGGACCTTGCTGTGATGCTGGGCATACAGCGCGCGGCCATCGGCGGCGGACTCGGGCTCAGGGCAGGATATCTGCAAAGATTGAAGGAAGAAATGGCTGCTTATCCTTCGATTTATCAAATGGACCTGGTGGCGGCCGAGCTGGGTGCGGATGCCGGCCTGTATGGCGCCGCGGCCCTGGCCGATTCCGGACTAGGCACGTCATGACCAGCTACTGCCGTGTCGCCTGACCAACAGATTTTCAGCCCGCTCAAATAAATCCGGCAAATTTCCATTCCAGACACATCTGGTAACCACCGTTACCAATTGGTGCTGGATGACGGCCTTCTCATTGGTATTTAATGAAACCAATGTTCAAGGAGGCAATCATGAAAAAACGTCTGGCGGCAATGGCTTCCCTTTTGGGAGCAATGCTGACATTGAATGCTGGCCCTGCCATGGCTCGTACCACGGTCGACATCAACATTGGCATTCCGGCGCCGGTTTACGTGCGTCCTGCTCCGGTATATGTCGAACCCGTCCCGGTGTATGTGCAACCCAGGCCGGTGTATGTGGAATCCAGGCCGGTCTATGTGGAGTCGCGCCCGGTTTACGTGGAATCGCGAAGCTACTATCACCCGCGGCATCGGCCCTCGCGGCATAGGCATTCTTCCTATGAATGGCGCGATCAGGACAGGGACGGCATTGCCAATCGATATGACCGCGATATGGACGGCGACGGAGTGCCTAACCGCTGGGACCACAATCCCAACAATCCCTATTACCGTTGAAAAGATTCGCTTAGAGCCTGCCTTGTTAGGGCGGCTCTAAGCCAAACCCGGTTTTTCGGATGACGTCGTAGACGCCCAGCGTCCTCCGTCGAACTGAACCATATGCGACAGCGCATGGAACAGCCATGAGCCGTGAGGAATCCATTGTTCATTCCAACGCCAGGAATGGTCGATGAGCGTATCTTCCGGCGAAATGAAATCGATGTCTTCCTCGTCCTTCAATCCGGAAGTGATGCCATTGCACACACCGCCCGGCGCATTGAAGAACCCGACTTCATAACGCGGATTGTTGCGGCCAAGACCCTGCATCATGCAGGCATCGAAGGGATTGAATCCGAAGATCCAGTCGAGCACATCGCGCGCATACGAAGCGAAAATGGCAGCCGCTTGGTCGTCCTGAAAGACATGGGCCGCCCAATTAGCGGCAGATGCCAGCGATGCCAGGCGAGCGTTCTCACCCTGCCACCAGTAGCCGCTTTCATTTTCATGCGGTATAAAAAACTGGATTCGCGCCGGTTTGCCAGGCATGACGACATGTTGACGCGGATACCGGAACGGATTGGCATCGCCTTCGCGGGTAAGGCGGATTTCGCCTGCCAAGCCGTGCTTGACGGCGGCGAGCGCCGTCGCAGACGATGGCAGATTCTCCAGCACTTCCGCAAAACGTAGTAGTGCCACGTAAGGTAAGCCTGCGTCTGCAGCATGGAAGTAGCTGCGTGTCTTCGCATCGTCTGCCCAGAACCAGCCTTCTTCGCTTTGCCGCGCAGTCAGGCGCAGCGCTCGCCTTGCGGCGGCATCGGCGTAAATATCTTTGCTGGTTGCGGCAAAAAGCTCAACGGCGGCCATCAGGGCGCAGTAGTCGTCGATGATGTTTTCCCTGCCGTCGTCCAGATAGGAAAGATTGTTCGCTTCCAGATGGGCGAAACCGCGCTCCGCTGCCGTCAGGTACTCCGCTCTGGCATATTCCCCGTCGCGCGGCAGCGTGCTCGCACGTGCCAATGCGGCAATCGCGATGCCGCCGCCCTGACGATAACCGGCCTGGTAGGTGTCGGCCTTCAAACCCTTTTGCGTGGCGTAGCTGCAAATATCGCGTTGCGCAATGTCCTTGGTCCAGCGGTCGAAAATCGTCATGTAGAAATAGCCCGCCGGGTCGTGGGCGCGCATCAGGAAATCCGCGCCGTGCAGTGCTTCATCCACCATGCGCTCGTCCAGCCAGACGGACTGCTGCGGCAAGCGGTGGCGTCCGTCGATGAGGTTCCACACTACCTGCGGAATCTGCTGCGGGTTCATGAAGTTGGCGTAGGAGAGGTGCGACAGGTATTTCGAGACGTCGCCCGAAGCATCGAACCAGCCGCCGTGAAC
>JAQSWC010000097.1 GCA_029266815.1 Paucimonas sp. | reverse complement strand
AAGGCGCGGATGTGGCGATTGCCTATCTTAACGAGAGGCAAGATGCCGAAGAGACCCGCCGCTTGGTAGAGAAGGAGGGAAAGAAATGCTTCCTCTTCGAAGGTGATATCGGCAGCGAAAAATTCTGCCGGCAGATCATTCATTCGACCGTGTCTGACATAGGCCGGCTGGATATCCTGGTCAACAATGCCGCTGAACAGCATCCCCAAGACAGCATAGAGGCAATCACTGAGGAACAGTTGGAGAAGACGTTCCGCACCAACATTTATTCCATGTTCTTCCTGGCCAAGGCCGCATTGCCGCATTTAAAACCGGGAGCACGGATCATTAATACAACGTCCGTAACGGCTTACCGCGGCAGTGGCCATCTGCTCGACTATTCCGCCACCAAGGGAGCAATCGTTGCTTTTACACGTTCGCTCTCGCAGCAACTTGCGGAAAAGGGCATTAACGTCAATGCAGTGGCGCCCGGACCGATATGGACGCCTTTGATTCCATCCACTTTTCCGCCTGAGCATGTGGAAAAATTCGGCGCCTCCGTGCCTTTGGGAAGAGCAGGGCAACCGGATGAAGTGGCGCCGTGCTACGTCTTTCTCGCCAGCAGCGATTCTTCTTATATGACCGGACAGGTTCTGCATCCCAACGGCGGCGAGGTCATCAACGGATAAGACATGACCCAGATCAAACCGGGAAGCAATGTAGCGGAATCTGGGCGGCGAATGATGTCTTTACGCAGACAACATATCTGATTCGGCAAGGTATGTCCGATACAGCAACTGAAAAGAAAGGAACTTGTATGAACGCTCTGAACAGTATTTCGAAAATTGTATTGGTATCGGCGCTGGCCGGTATTACTCTCGTCGGTTGCGGCCGCAGCGACCAAAGTGCCGGTACGGAAGGAACGTCGGCGCCGAGCGCAAGTACCGATTCCGCGACAAGCAGCACCAGTACTACTGCAGGAACCGATACGACGACAACTGCACCGGGCGGCACGTCGACCGGTCCCACCACAAGCACTGGTAGCACGGGCACCCTTCCTGGCGGATCTGCGAGTGGTTCTGCAGCAACGGGCGACATGACAGGAGCAACGGGTACCAGCCCAACCGACACCACCGGTGCGACCGGCACAACGGTTACTACAGATGGCTCTACGACGAGCACCACGACCACCACGCCATCTGGCGCCGGCAGCACCTCCCCGGGTACCAGCAGTTCCACTACCACGACCACGAGATAAATACGGCCGCTCGAAAATACTTGCTTGATGCCGGTTACTTGACTTGAAGAGATTCGATGCAAGTGACTGGTGTGAGGCAAGCTGTCCGTATTGCAAACTATCCTCATCGAAAGGAAACACAATGAAGCTTCAAGGGAAATGTGCCAAGGCGATCTCACTGGCCCTGCTCGTTGCCGCATTCGGCACGGGTTGCCAACGCAGCGCCACCGATGCCGGTTCGCAGTCGTCTGATGCGTCGCGCATGAGCAGCGGTGCGTCCGAAAGCAGCGGTACCTCCGGCAGCAGCGGTACGTCGTCTTCCGGCATGTCGTCGGATAGCAGCAACTACGGCCCATCCGCCATGGACTCGAATAGCACGCCAAGCAACTCCTCTTCCCAAAGCAGCTCGTCGGACCAGGATAGAAGCAGTGCAGCCGATGCATCGGGCAACAATGGATCGACGAACAGCTCCACCAGCGGTTCACGCTGATCCGCCTGCCTCAGAAAAGCATGCTTCCCGGCGACGGGCTGCATGCTTTTTTTATAGGTATGAAACAGGATGCGACGTTCCATGATGAATACCCCGCCCACTGGAATCCCGTTGTCCCTGCGCCTGCTGCTCTACTTGATACTGGCGTGGTCGAGCGCCGCGTGCAATAAATCGGCATCGGGAGACCGCGTATCCAGTGTCGGCACTTCTTACGAGGACACTCGCACGGCGGCAGCGGCAAGAGCGGCCGTAGTGCCCGGCCGTCACATAGAGGGTGACGCCGCTGTATCTCCTGTTCAGTCTTCCGGCGATGCTGAAGCCGGCGCGGCAGCAGCCGGAGGCGAGGTTGACGACGCAACCGTGACGAGAAGAGTCAAAGAGGCATTGCGCGCCGCACCTGCCCTGTCAGGCCAAGAGATATTCATTCACTCGAGCAACGGTGAAGTAACACTCACCGGCGTGGTAAGCAACCCGGCCCAGATAGAGCATGCAATCAAGCTTGTAAGAGAAGTGCAGGATGTGAAAGCCATTCACAACCAGTTGAAGGTACGTAACTAAGGCATTCCCTCGCAGCGTGGCTTGACGCCGTTCACTGCCCGTTCCGAAACCAAATTCGGCCGAGCCTTGTCGTAAGGCTGGTAGCAGCGTCTTCCACTTCCATTCCCACTTACGACCAATACGCCGATTCCATATGCCCCATGTCCTGATCGTCGACGACGATGCCAACACGCGTGAAGCGCTGAAAGAGATCGTCGTTGCTGAAGGCTTCACCGTGACGGGAGCATCGGATATCCGTGAAGCGCAATCAATGCTGGCGTTGAGAAGGCCGGACGTGTTGCTCGCGGACATCTGCTTGCCGGACGGCAGCGGCATGGATATCGTGAAAGATCTGGAGGAGCGCGAGAAAATACTTGTCGTGCTGGTGACGGGTCATGCCAGCGTCGATACAGCCATCGATGCGCTGCGTATGGGCGCCGCTGATTACCTCACCAAGCCCATCAATTTCAAGCGCTTGAATGCTCTTCTGGCGCGCGTGCCGCGAGCCATCGGTGCAAAGGCAGACCTCGACAACCTGCGCAGCGAGCTGGAGCGTACCGGCTGGTTCGGCAGCATGCTGGGCTCTTCGCCGCCGATGCAGGTGGTGTACCGGCATATCGAGAAAGTGGCGCCCACGGAAGCGACTGTTCTTTTGCTGGGCGAAAGCGGCTCCGGGAAGGAGGTTGCCGCGCAAACCATTCATCAGTACAGCGCGCGCCGCAAGCATCCCTTCGTGGCGGTCAATTGCGGCGCCATCTCGCCGAACCTGATCGAGAGCGAAATATTCGGCCACGAGAAGGGAAGTTTCACCGGCGCAGACCGCCAGCACAAAGGATACTTCGAACGGGCCAACGGCGGCACACTGTTTCTGGACGAGATCACGGAGATGCCGCTCGAGCTGCAGGTGAAGCTGCTGCGTGTCCTGGAAACTGGGAGCTTCATGCGCATCGGCTCTTCGCAACAAATCGACACCGATGTTCGCATCATCGCCGCCAGCAATCGCGATCCGGAGAAGGCGGTGGAGGACGGCAAGCTACGGCTCGACCTTTATCATAGGCTCAATGTATTTCCTCTCATGCTGCCGCCACTACGCGAGCGCGGCCAGGATATTACCTTGCTGGCGCAACATTTCCTTGGCGAGATGAATCGCGCGAGCGGAAGACATACGTCGTTTTCCGAAGCGGCAATCGAGGAGATGAAGACTTCGCGCTGGCCCGGCAATGTGCGCGAGCTTCGAAACCATGTACAGCGCGCCTACATTCTTTACGACGATGTTATCGAATCGGTCGCACCAGTCGCACATGCCGGCACAGTAGTAGCGGAGAAGCCTGCCGGCGCCATTTCTGTTCCCATAGGCATGCCGCTGAATGAGGTAGACCGCAGGCTCATTTTCGCTACGCTTGACGTTTGCGGCGGAGTGAAGAAACGTGCCGCCGATATGCTGGGCATCAGCCTGAAGACCCTGTACAACCGCCTGGAAGAATATGCGCAATCACCGGAGCAGGAAGCGCCTATATCGGCGTTCCCTGATGCCGAGGTGTCGCGGCAGAGCACGGCAGGTTGAAAATTTGCTGTAAAAGATCTGAGAAATTCAGAGATCGCGTCGGGTCATATTCATGATCATGATCGCCAGTTCGTCTGCGGCGACGGGTTTGGCTGCATGCATCTGGAATCCGGCAGAAAGCGCGCGGAGGCGGTCTTCCCGCTGCGAGAATGCGGTCAACGCGAGCGCGGGAGTGTGTCGTAGCGGACGATCTCCACTCGTGTCACGCCAATTGCGCAGGCGCCGCAGCACCGCGTAGCCGTCTTCGCCGGGCATGGCGATATCGCAGATCACCAGATGCGGAAGCGCGCGTGCGCTGCCATCCAGGCAGGCGATAGCGTCGGCACCTGATGCCGCCGTGGTTACTCGGGCGCCTTGCGAGGACATTAACGCACCTAGCGATTCCCTGGCTTCGGCGTCGTCATCGATGAGGAGGATATCCAGTCCCTGCAACGAGGGTAGTGAGCATGCATCGTGGCAATGCGCCGCTTGCCGACGTGAGCCTCCCGCTCGAAGCGGAATCAGCACCGTGAACTGGGAGCCGTGTCCCTTGCCTTTGCTCTCCACGGAAATGCTTCCTCCGTGCAGTTCAACCAGATGGCGCACGACAAACAACCCCAGCCCCAGGCCACTGGCGTGGCGGGTGCTTGAACTGTCCTGCTGGCTGAAGCGATCGAACAGCCGCGGCATGAAAGCCGGCGCAATTCCAATGCCGGTATCGCGGACGTCGATTCGGAGACATGAATCCTCGCGCGATGCCGTCAGCATGATCCTGCCTCCCTCTGCGGTGAACTTCACGGCATTGGTGAGCAGATTCCACACGATCTGCTGTATTCGGTCCGGATCGCCTTCAATCTGTTCGCGCGAAATGCGGTAGTCGCAGTCGAGGGCAAGTGATTTTTCGTCCGCCATCGGTTTTACGCTCTCGACGGCCGCCTGTATCGCCGGCAAGGCTGCCATCGGCCGGCGTGTCAGGCGCAGCTTGCCGCTCATCATGCCGGTTGCATCGAGCAGATCCTCTATCAGCCGGACCTGCTGTGCAACGCCGGTCTTGATGCCTTCTATCGCCCGCTTGCCGAGCGGCGTGACGTCTGCCGTGTAATTGTCCAGCACATGGGTCCAGCTCTGGATGCCGTTCAGAGGCGCGCGGAGTTCATGCGAGACGATGGCAAGGAATTCATCGCGCGCACGCGCCGCCGTCTCGGCCTGGATGCGTGCGGCCCGCTCGCGCAGAAGCAGATCGTCGCGCTCCTTTTCCATGCGGGTGCGGGCCGTGGTGTCGTAGGTCACCGCCAGCAATGACAGTACATTGCCGCTGCGGTCTCTTTCCGGAATGAGGCGCGTGGTAAAGGAGCGATCCTCGCCACCGACCTCCACCTTGTAGCTGAATTGCTGCTCGCACCGTTTCGCAAAAGCTTGTTGCGCAGCCGTCTTCCAGGCTTCATCCATTTCCTTGGGCAAGCCAGCTTCGCAGATGGTCTTGCCGATGAAACTGGGAGCGTCTATGCCGAAACTTCTTTCGGCTGCGGGATTGACGTACAGATGACGAAGACCGGTATCGATGCGCGAGATGACATCGGGCGAATTTTCCACCAGTGTCTTGAATTCCAGCTCGCGGCGATAGAGCCGGTCTTCGGCGCGTCGCAGGCGCCAGGCCTGCTCGTACTGAATGGCGGAACCGGGAACGGAGGAATGAGCACGCCGTTCCGGTCCGTAGAAAGAATCGACCTGATCTGTCTGCATGACAGGCGCATTGACAGCATCGTCGTGTTCATGACGACGCTGTTTTTCCGGCCTTTCTGCTGCGTTCATCGGAGACAGACGGGTTGCATCGGCCCCTTATGAAGCGGCCCGGCACGCTTGCAAATCAGCCTGAACATTGGCCAGGAAGGCATTGAACTCGCTCGCAACCACGGCGTGCTTCATGCCGTAGGCCACTGTGGCTTTCAGATAGCCGAGTTTGGAACCGCAGTCATAGCGCTCGCCTTTGAACTCATATGCCAGCACAGATTCGTTTGCCAGCATGTCCGCAATCGCGTCGGTCAACTGGATTTCGCCGCCGGCACCGGGGCGGGTACGCTCGAGATAGTCGAAGATCTGCGGCGTGAAGAGATAACGTCCTACCACGCCCAGCGTGGAGGGCGCTTCCTCGGGCTTCGGCTTTTCCACGATTCTTTCCACCTTGTGGATGCGCACGCCCATCTGCTGCGGCTTTACGATGCCATACTGGTTGGTCTGTGCCAGCGGAACATTCTGCACGCCGACGACGGAACTGCCGTGCTGCTCGTACAGCGAAGTCATCTGTTGCAGCACCGGTGTTTCCGCATCAATCAGATCGTCAGCCAGCACCACGACGAAGGGCTCATTGCCCACCAGTGGGCGCGCGCAAAGAACGGCATGGCCGAGTCCGAGCGCTTCGCTCTGACGCACGTACGAATAATGCAGGTTCTTGGGCAGCAGGCTGCGGATTTCCGTGAGCAGCTTGACCTTGCCGTGTGCGGCCAGTTCTGCCTCCAGTTCATACGCTTTGTCGAAGTGATCCTCGATGGCCTGCTTGCCTCGGCCCGTGACGAAGATCATTTCGGTAATGCCTGCTGCGGCTGCTTCCTCGACGGCATACTGAATCAGGGGCTTGTCGACTACCGGCAGCATCTCCTTGGGTGAAGCCTTGGTGGCGGGCAGAAAACGGGTGCCGAGTCCGGCAACGGGAAACACAGCCTTGCGAATTTTTGTCATGGTGAACTCTTCCATTCTCTGATTAAGGGAAACAGGTACGCATGCGGACGGGAAACAAACACGCTGTTTTGTTATATGTCGCGTCCAACTATCGTTGCACCGAACCGGGAGCATCGATTTAATCTGAATGCCTCTCGCGATGCGGCCGAAAAATGTATAGCGGTGCAAGCAGGAAGCATACCGATTGCTCTCCACCCAATATGGATGCAGCGCAATACTTTCGCGCAATGTTTCGCCTTTATAAGGAATCACAAGGATTCATCATCAAGATGAAAAGACATTTCCTTTCCTTGCGAATTTTCAAGATAGCGAGCGGTTCACCTGTTTGAATGTCATCTGCTTATGGAAACAAACTATTGCAATGCGGTAGGCAAATGCCTGGGCACGCGGTAGTTTTTTCCACGCATTGTAAAAGTTGCTAGGCAGGTTAACCCAGGGTAGCTCAACAAAACGATTCCCTCTTCGCTGCGCCGTGAATTTCCCCATC
>JAQSWC010000096.1:469-7487 GCA_029266815.1 Paucimonas sp. | reverse complement strand
AGAAATGCATGGATGGCTGCGACATCAAGCAGCTTTGATTCCGTGGAGATCTTGTACTCGGGGTGATGAGTATGGATTTGCATATGAAGTGCTCTAGCGGTCACGTTGACTGGGGCGAATCATTGAGTCGAAGCATGTTAAGTCTGACTGCCTTCGCGAAACACGCATAGTTTGAGAGATTGCCGATACCAAAAATGACCGCCATAAAAGGCGATAATAAAAGCTATAGAACTCCCGATCCCAATAAAGTTGGGTCTTATAAGCCATGCCAATAAAACCGAGGCTCCGAATATAAGCAAGAAAGCGAACAGTCCTTTGTTAAAGGCGGAATTAATATTAGTTTTCAGAGAAATCAAACAATGTGGGCATTTAAACGCCTGCCTAACCAAATGCATGCCGACTTTGATACCGCAGTGCGGACAGGTCACTGAGCCAATAATTGGCATGTATTGCGGTATGTCCATAGCACCTAACATGTTCAAGATCGCAAAAACGCCAATTTAACACGCTGATCCGTTGCTAAATCATTCCTTCTTACTCGTGCATAGAAACTTATCTGCCTTGAGTTTTGGAGCTCTGCGAGCGCTTCATGGCATGAACAGAAAAAGCAAATCATGCGTCACGTCTTGAATACCGCGCGTAAAAACATGGTGTAATCGTCCGGATACTTCCCCTCCTGAACGAAAATGCGGCGCGATAGGAAAGCCGCATAAACCAAGGTACGATACCGGCTGTCCTTTTATAAAAACCGGGAGGAAGGATTGAAGGCATTTCTGCGTGTCGTATTTCGCCTGCTGTTCCGCGTCGAGGTCAAGAATCAGGCAAGCCGGCTCGATGCCGAGCGCTTGCTGATCGTCGCCAATCATGAATCCTTTCTCGACGGCTTGCTGCTCGGGCTATTCCTGCCGGTGAACCCGGTGTTTGTGGTACACACCACGATAGCGGAGAACCGCTGGTTCCGAATCATCCTTTCCATGGTCGACTACCTGGCGGTCGACCCTACCAGCCCGATGGCAATGAAGAAGGTGGTGAAGCTGATCGAGGCGGGGCGGCCGGTAATGATCTTTCCTGAAGGGCGCATCACGACCACCGGCAGCCTGATGAAAGTGTATGACGGCCCGGCCTTCGTTGCGGCCAAGACAGGCGCGGTGATCGTGCCGGTGCGCATCGACGGCGCTTCGCGTACTTACTTCAGCCGCATGAGCGGCAGGTATCCGCGCCGGCTGTTTCCGCAGCTTTCCATTTTCGTGCTGCCGGAAACGCATCTGACGATTTCTCCCGAGGGCAGCGCGAAGGTAAGGCGGCGCAAGGCGGGCGAGGGCATGCGCCGGATCATGCAGCACATGCTGTTCCAGTCGCATCCAAAGCAGACGCTGTTCCACGGCATGCTGGACGCAATGGAAATCTACGGCAGGAAGCATTGCTTCCTCGAAGACCTGAAGCAGGTCGAGCACGACTACGGCGAAGTGCTGAAGATGACGCTCGCGCTGGGCCGCATCTCGACCAAGATCGCGGCTGACGACGAGCGCGTCGGTGTGCTGCTGCCGAACCTGGTAGCCACGCTCGCGCTGGTGGTCGGCATGACGGCCTTCCGCCGCGTGCCCGCGATGATGAATTACACCGCGGGCACCGACGGCATGCAGAATGCCTGCCTTGCTGCCGGCATCAGGACCATCATCACGTCGAAACAGTTTCTGCAGACAGCGAAGATAGAGCCGCAGGTGGCGGCCCTTTCCGGTGTGCGCATTCTGTATTTGGAAGACCTGAAGCCGATGTTCAGCTTGTGGGACAAGCTGTGGCTGATGGCATACGCGCTGCACTTCCCCAAGCTGGCCAACCGCGCGCATGATCCGGAAGCGCCGGCAGTGGTGCTATTCACCTCCGGCTCCGAAGGCAAGCCAAAGGGCGTAGTGCATTCGCACCGCTCGCTGCTTTCCAACATTGCACAGATCCGCTCGGTGATCGATTTCTCCGTTAACGACAAATTCCTGAATGCGCTGCCGATCTTCCATTCCTTCGGCCTGACGGCCGGCGCGCTGTTGCCACTGATGACCGGCACCAAGCTCTTCCTGTATCCGTCGCCGCTGCATTACCGAATGATCCCCGAGGTGATCTATGACCGCGGCTGCTCGGTACTGTTCGGCACCAGCACCTTTCTCGGCAACTATGCGCGCTTCGCCCATCCTTATGATTTCTACCGTTTGCGCTACGTGGTGGCGGGCGCGGAGAAACTGTCCGAAGCGGTGCGCAGCACCTGGTTCGAAAAATTCGGCATACGCATTCTGGAAGGCTACGGCGCCACTGAAACTGCGCCGGTGATTTCGGTGAACACGCCGATGGCCTATCGCACCGGCACGGTAGGACAGGCATTGCCAGGCATTGAGACGAAGTTGATGCCCGTGCCCGGCATCGAGAAGGGTGGGCAGTTGCATGTGAAAGGACCGAATGTGATGAGCGGTTATTACCGTTTCGATCATCCCGGTGTGATAGAGCCGCCGTCATCGGAAATGGGCGAGGGCTGGTATAACACCGGTGACATCGTCGAGATCGACGAAGACGGCTTCATCAGCATCAAGGGGCGCGTGAAACGCTTTGCGAAGATTGCGGGTGAAATGGTGTCGCTGGAAGTGGTCGAGAAAATTGCGGTAGCGGCATCGGCGACGCAGCAGCATGCGGCCAGCACGCAGCCCGATCCGCAGCGCGGCGAAACCATTGTGCTGTTCACCACTGATGGAGCATTGACGCGCGAGCACTTGCAGCAGGCTGCGCGTGAATTGGGTTCGCCGGAACTGGCGGTGCCGCGCAAAATCGTGGTGGTGGAGGCCTTGCCGCTGCTGGGCACGGGCAAGATCGATTACGTGACGCTGAAGAAAATGGCGGAAGAAATGTCGGCCGCGCCCGAGATGGCTGTCGGTTAAAGAAATACTCCTTCCCCTTCAAGGGGGTAAGGGCAGGGTTTCGCAACGCATGCGTTGCGCTGCCTGCACCACCAAGCCTTACAAGGCTCGGTGTGGACAGGTTGGGATGGGGATGGGTTTCTTCCGCCTAGGTTACAACCCATCCCCACCCTAACCCTCCCCTTGAAGGGGAGGGAATGTGAATATGTGTTCAGCCCCTTATTCAGCTCTAATACTCAGGAAAACACAATGAGCGAACAAAGCCAATTCCGCCTGTTAAGCACCCGCCGTTTCGCGCCTTTCTTTGCCACGCAATTTCTCGGCGCGTTCAACGACAATCTCTACAAGAACGGCATGCTGCTGATGCTGGCCTTCCACGGCGCGGCGATCACTACTCTCAGTTCCGATCTGCTGATCCAGATCGCGGGCGGCATCTTCATCCTGCCGTTCTTCCTATTTTCCGCCACGGCCGGCCAGATCGCCGACAAGTACGACAAGGCTGCGATTGCGCGCTGGGTGAAGCTGGTGGAGATCGCGATCATGGTTATCGGCGGTCTCGGCTTCTATCTTCACAACCTGGTCCTGCTGATGACGGCGCTGTTCCTGATGGGCCTGCACTCCACTTTCTTCGGGCCGGTGAAGTACGCGATCCTGCCGCAGCATTTGAAGGAGAACGAACTTCTGGGCGGCAATGGCCTGGTGGAGATGGGCACTTTCGTCGCCATCCTCCTCGGCACGGTGTTGGCCGGCTTGCTGATCCGTTTGCAGGGCGGGCCGCTGGTAGTAGCAGCCACTGCATTTGCCGTGGCAATCGCAGGCTGGCTGTTCAGCCGCTCAATTCCGTCCGCGCCGCCTTCCGCACCCGGGCTCAAGGTGAACTGGAATTTCATTACGGAGACCTGGCGCAACCTCAACTTTGCGCGCAAGAACCGCACGGTATTCCTCTCGATCCTCGGCATCTCCTGGTTCTGGTTCTTCGGCAGCGTGCTGCTGTCGCAATTTCCGAATCTCACCAAGAATATTCTGCACGGCGATGAAACCGTGGTGAGCACGCTGCTGGCGATTTTCTCGGTCGGCGTCGGTGTGGGATCACTGCTGTGCGAAAAGCTGTCCGGCCACAAGGTCGAGATCGGCCTCGTGCCTTTCGGCGCTATCGGCATGACGGTGTTCGGCGTCGATTTCTATTTTGCCGCCTCGCAGATCGCGCCGCATGCAGTGGTGGGCAGCGTGGAATTCCTGACGAACGCGGCCCACTGGCGCCTGATGGCCGATCTCACGCTGCTCGGCGTATTCGGCGGCTTCTACATCGTGCCGCTGTATGCGCTGATCCAGATCCGCAGCGACCCGGAAGTCCGCTCACGCATTATCGCCAACAACAACATTCTCAACGCGCTTTTCATGGTGGTGTCTTTCCTGATGGCGGGCACCTTGCTCAATCACGGATTCACCATTCCTGAAGTGCTGCTGACGACAGCGTTGCTGAATGGCGTGGTCACCACGGCGGTATTTATCCTGGTGCCGGAATTCCTGACGCATTTCCTGGTTTGGCTGCGCCTTGCCAAGCCGGTAGCAGAAAGCGCGCCGTAAGCCTGCACCCAAGCTGACGGAAAGCAAGAAAGCCGCACTCAAACCTTCGCACAATAAGCCTTCTAGTGCACTGGAAAGTGCAGAGGAGGCTTGCATGCGGAAATTATGGGTAGGTACAGGTACGTTGCTGATTGTCCTGGGAGTGATCGTCTCTGCGGTTTTCCTGTCGCGGGAAAGCGAAGCGCATCCGCTGTCGGCGAAGAATGCAGTCGTACTCGAAAACCGCGTCGAAGTTACCGATCTCTCCGGAAAGAACAATAGCCGTTCTCTCTATCGCATCAACGTGCCGGCCGGTGCGACCGACCTTGCCTTCACTGTCTACGGCAAGAATGCAAAGAAGGCGGTGAACCTGTATTCCGCAGCGCGCAGGCCGCCCAGCATCAAGTCTTTCGATGAACGCGAGATCGGGCCCGATGTAGCCAAGACCATCCTGATCCGCAACCCGCAACCGGGCGCCCACTACCTGATGATCCATGCCTCGCGCGGACGTTATGACGATCTGTCGCTGGTCGCGAGCTATTCACGCCGCAACGAAAAATTCCGGGTTGGGATGCATGCGCACCGCCTGTATAACCGCGGCGGCACCAGCGGTCTCATGGAAAGCGAGCCGCCTAAATTCGGCTACAGCCTCTTGCGTGACTGGGATATTTCAGGTCTGCACGACGCGGTGGTGTGGCGCCCGGACGGTTCCATCGATTTCGATGCCATCGAACGCGTCTATGAAGGCCACGCCAAGCATGGCGCCAAAGTCATCAAGACCTTCGGCACGGTCCCGACCTGGGCTTCCAAGCGTCCGGATGAGCCGAACAAGCAGTATCCTGGCTGGCCCGGCGCCAAGTCAGGACCGCGCGATCTGGATGAATATGAGGATTACGTCTACCGCTTTATTTCCCGGATGCGCCCGCACCTGTGGGCGGTGGAAGGATGGAATGAGCCGTATTCCTGTCCGGGTGACGGCAAGACCGAATTCACCACCATGACGCCGACCGAGCTGGCCGATGCGCAGAAGCGGCTGTACCGCGCAGCCAAGCACGTCGATCCGAAACTGCCGGTGATATCGCCGGCGCAGGCCTATGTCTGCGGCGTTCCCACGGTACTCAACGCCCGCACTTCGCAGGGCGAGCCGATCTCGGATTTCTTCGATATCTTTGCCTGGCATGCCTACAACCGCTCTGCCAGGGGCGATGCCGGGCCGAGCTACGCGCAAGAGGTGATGGAGGTGCGCAGGCATATGGCCCAGGCCGGCGTAAAAAAACCGCTTGCCGACACCGAGCATGGATGGCTCCAGGCGCCCAAAGAAGGCGGTAAGGCTTTCGAGGACATGACCGACGACCAGAAGGCACGCGTGTTGTACGACACGGCGCAACTGGCGCGCAGCCTTGGCCTGGTGACCATCGTCTGGTACGCCTACGACAACTCGATGATCGGCAAGCCCATGACCAGCACCGAAATCTCGGACACGCTGCAGCGCATGTACGTTACGCTGAATCGATCCTGACAGGTGCCGTATGAATCACGACTTGCCGGCACTGTCGGACTATCTGAAAAAAAATGGCATCAAGCTGGTAACCGCTGAATCCTGCACGGCCGGCATGCTGGCATCGATGCTCGCCGACGTGCCCGGTTGCGGTAGCTGGCTCGAATGCGCGTTCGTCACGTATTCGCCCGAGGCAAAATGCAGCGTGCTCGGCGTGAAGCAGGACACCATAGAAAGCTGCAACCTGACGAGCGAGGCAGTAGCGCGCGAAATGAGTGAAGGCGCGCTGCGGATCAGCCGGGCCAATGCGGCTGTTGCCAACACCGGCCTGGCCGGGCCATCGAACGGCGACAGCGATATTCCGGTGGGAACCGTGTGCTTTGCCTGGTCCTTTGAAAACAACGGCCAGACGAGCACTTTCTCCGAAACCCGTAGGTTCGACGGCGACCGCAATGAAGTTCGCAAGGCTGCGGCCGAGCACGCCATTTCGCGCATTCGTCATTACTGCGATGAAGTAAGAGCAGCGCCTTGCGATTGAGTGCGGCGGTTATTCCTTGATCAGTCCTTCCGTCTGCATCGCTTCGCGCACCTTGGGACGCGACCTCACGCGCGCCAGATAAGCCTGCACGTTCTGAAAAGGTCCTAGATCCACCTGCAACAGATTGGCCCAGCTTACTACCGTGAAGCAATAGGCGTCAGCCACTGCAAACGGACCGGTTAGAAAATCATTAGTCGCCAAGTGCTCATTCAGCTCTCTGAGGCGCTTGGCCAGCTTCTCCTTGGTGGATTGCTTCACCGATTCTTCAAGGTGGCGGTTCCACAGAGGACCGAACCCCTTGTGCAGTTCGGTACTGGTGAAAGCCAGCCATTCCAACACCCTGAGACGCTCGACCGTGCCGAACGGAGGGATCAGCTTGCCGGCAGGCGCCAGGTCGGCAACGTATTGCAGCAGGGCCGACACTTCAGTGTGACGGCTCCCATCATCCAGCTCCAGCACCGGCACATAGCCGCGCGGTGAAACGGCGTAGAAATCTTCACCGCTCTCCAGCTTGTGGGT
>JAQSWC010000096.1:0-423 GCA_029266815.1 Paucimonas sp. | reverse complement strand
CTCACGCCTGCTTCACGCAACGCAATATTCACCGACAGGGAACAGGCGCCGGGCGAGTAATACAGCTTCATTGTTTTCTCCTCGTATTGCTTGCCGGGAGGCACTGCACAGGCAAAAAGGTGCCTGGAAAGACTCCATCGTTTCTGGCTAAGTCAAGCGTTTTGCTCAATGAGTGATTGCGACGTCGATTAGATCAAGGTCAGTAGGAATTTTCTTAATGCAGTGCTTCTTTGCTGATCTTCAAATTGAGCCATGACTGATAGCAAACGAGTTTCATAAACGACATACTTCCTCCCGTTCATTGCTGTTCTACAAACGAGATACATCAGCGACATCAAACGCCAGACATCACTTCATTCAATAAAAGGAAACCCAGTCATGCTATCTACTCAAGCTCAGAATGTTTACCCCGCATCCAATGCT
>JAQSWC010000095.1 GCA_029266815.1 Paucimonas sp. | reverse complement strand
AAGTATCCCGGCACAATCACGGTATCGATCGGCAAGCCGATTCCGTCGGAGGGTCAGGAAGCCCCACAATTGAATGCTCGCGGGGAAAATTGGATAGAATCGGAAATGCGCGTGATTTCACCTCACGTCTATTCGAACGATTAAAAAAGCGCCGCAAACCCTTGAAGCTTCTCCGCCAGTCGCCGCCCGATCCGCAACAGCTTGCGCTGCAGCTGGACTTTTTCTCTTCCGATTTCTCGGCGCAGCCTTCGGTCGATCAACCGGCACCGACGCCGTCCAATCTGTCGACGCTGCTCAAGAAACCTGCCGCTCCCGACATGCCGCCCGCACTCGCTAACGGCATGCGCCGCATGCAGTGCGGCGAACACTTTCTCGATTATTTCCTGCGCCGCTCAAAACGCAAGTCAATCGGCTTCCTCATCGACGAAGACGGCTTGCGCATTACTGCGCCGAGATGGGTGTCGGTGGCGGAAATAGAACATGCCATCCGCGAAAAACAGCGCTGGATCTTTGCCAAGCTGAATGAACGCCGCGAGCGCTCGGCGCGCCGGCTGCAGCCGCAGATGCGCTGGTGCGACGGCGGCATGCTGCCGTATCTGGGCCGGGAAATCACGCTGCGCCTGGATGCGGCGCAGGCTGCAGGCATCCGCTACGATGAATCCGCCAACGAGCTGGTTGTCAGCCTTCCTGCCGACGCGGCAGAGCAGCAGTTGAAAGACCGGGTGCAGGGCTGGCTTCAACTCGAAGCCAGGCGAGTGTTCGCCGAGCGCCTTGCCATCTATACGGAAAAACTCGGCGTTGCCTTCAGTTCCTTTGCTCTTTCATCCGCAACGACCCAGTGGGGTTCCTGCACTGCGGACGGGAAAATCCGACTCAACTGGCGACTGGTCCATTTCTCGCTGCCCTTGATTGACTACGTCATTGCGCACGAGCTGGCGCATCTGCGCGAAATGAACCACGGCCCGGAGTTCTGGGCAACGGTGCAATCCATCTTCCCCGATTTCCAGGACGCCAAGAAAGCGCTGCGCGACCGTGCGGCCGAAACACTTCCGGTGTTTTAAGGCGGGAATGGCCAAAGGGTGGCCTTCGGCTGCAGCCGCTACGTTTTGACGTTATCCTTTCGGCATTCCACTTTTTCCAGCGATCTTCATCATGCGCCTACTTCACACCATGCTACGCGTCGGCGACCTGCAACGCTCCATAGACTTCTATACCAAGGTACTCGGCATGAAGCTGCTTCGCACCACCGACCGGCCAGAGCAGAAGTACACGCTTGCTTTCGTCGGCTACGGCACCAACCCCGACCATGCGGAGCTCGAACTTACGTACAACTATGGAGTGAACAAGTACGATCTCGGCACAGCCTATGGCCACATCGCGATTGCCGTGCCCAATGTCTACAAGTCGTGCGACGACGTCCGGGCAGCTGGCGGCAACGTCACGCGCGATGCCGGCCCGGTGAAAGGCGGCACCACGGTGATCGCCTTCGTGCAGGATCCGTACGGATATAAGATCTAGTTGATAGAACGCGCGGGCACATAACGCGAAGAAAACATCTTCCCTGGCTGTACCGTGCTGTTAAGGCAGGCGGTTTGCCAATGCCACGAACTGTTCCACAGGCACTGTTTCCGGCCTGGCTTGAGGATCGATACCGGCATCGATCAGATCGTTCTCGCTGAACATTCCAGAGAGGCAGTTACGGATTACTTTCCTGCGCTGCGAAAACGCCTTCGTCACCACCTGCTCCAGCGTATTCCGGTCGCACACAAGCGGCTGCGCCAGCGGAATCATCCTCACGATCGCAGAATCGACCTGCGGCGGCGGGTCGAACGCTGTCGGCGGCACGATGAAGAGTAGTTCGATGTGATAGCGCCACTGGAGCATCACCGATAACCTGCCATAGGTCTTGCTTCCCGGCTCCGCCGCCATGCGCTCGACGACTTCCTTCTGTAGCATGAAATGCTGATCCTGTACCAGCGGAGCGATCTCGGCGAGGTGGAACAGCAAGGGACTGGAAATGTTGTAGGGCAGATTACCCACCACCCTGAGCTTGCACCCTTCTGGCACGGGGATCGATGCAAAGTCGAATTGAAGCGCATCGCCTTCATGAATGACCAGCCGCTGGTCGAAGTTTTTCTTCAATCGCGTTACCAGGTCGCGGTCGAGTTCGACTACATGAAGCGCCTTTAGTCCTTCCAGCAACAGGCGCGTCATGGCGCCAAGTCCGGGACCGATTTCCACCATCGTATCTTCATGCAGGGGATCGATGGCGCGGATGATGTCGTGCAGCACGCCGTCATCCGTGAGGAAGTTCTGGCCGAAGCGCTTGCGCGGAATATGTTTCATCTATGCTTTCGAAGCGGCAGCCATATACGCCGCGACCTTGACTGCTTCCATCATGCTGCCGCAATCGGCGTGACCTACTCCCTTGGCGGCCAGATCCAGTGCCGTACCGTGATCCACCGAAGTGCGAATGATCGGCAGGCCGAGCGTGATGTTGACACCATGCCCAAAGCTGGCAAATTTCAGCACCGGCAATCCCTGGTCGTGGTACATGGCCAGCACACAGTCGGCATCGTTCAGGTATTTGGGCTGGAACAGGGTGTCCGCCGGCAGAGGGCCGAGCAAGTCCATGCCTGCAGTGCGGCAGCTCTCAACAACGGGAGTGATGACATCGATTTCCTCGCGTCCCAGATAGCCGCCTTCTCCCGCGTGGGGATTGAGGCCGGCCACAAGAATTCGAGGCGACCCGATGCCGAACTTGATTTTGAGATCGCTGTGAACGATTTCGAGCGTTTCCTTCAGGCTGTCGAAGGTAATGGCTGCTGCCACATCCTTCAGCGGCAAATGCGTAGTGGCGAGCGCCACGCGCATGAAGGAATCATTCTTGCCGCCGGCCAGCATCATAACGACACGCGGCGTGCCGGTCTTTTCGGCAAGGTATTCGGTGTGGCCGGTGAAAGGAACGCCGGCATCGTTGATCGCACTCTTCTGCAGGGGCGCGGTGACGATGGCATCGAAGCGACCGTGGCTTGCGCCTTCAATGGCCAGGTCCAGCAGCTTGAGGACATGCAGTCCATTGCGAGGATCAAGCTTGCCAGGTTCGACGGGCACAGCCAGCGGAACGTGAATGACAGGAAGTGTATCGTTCCCGCCGGCTTCGGCGCTTCCATCGTCATAAGCGCACAGATCTATCTTTCCATCGATTGCCGCTGCAGCTGAACGAAGAAGTCCGGCATCGCCGACGAGCACGCAGCGAGTCCGATGACGAACTTCCCATGCGGTCCGGACCGCAATTTCAGGCCCGATGCCGGCCGGCTCGCCGCAGGTGATCGCAATGACGGGAAGGCGGCTCACCGAATCATCTGTCTTCGAGACGGTTCTCGACATAGGTGCGGTCCCGCAACTGGCGCAGCCAATCCTGCACAGCCTCGTCCGATTTGCGTTCGCGCAGTGCCTGGCGTGCAAGCGCACGTTGCCTGTCCTGCGAGACGTCATCAGTCTTGCGTTCGACCACCTGAATCAGGTGCACACCAAAGGGCGACTCCACGGGGCCGCTTACCTGCCCGGGCTGCAGCGAGTTCATCGCCTGTTCAAAATCGGGAACCGTGTCACCCGGGTAAAGCCAGCCCAGGTCACCGCCCTTCGTGGCCGACAGGTCGGTGGAATATTGCCTCGCCATTTCTTCGAAACTCGCACCGGCATCGATGCGTTTCTTGATGTCCTCTATCTTGCGGCGCGCGTCCGCAGGCGAAATCACCTGGTTCGTCTTGATCAGGATATGGCGCACACGAGTCTGCTGGACCGACGGTGCGGCTTGAGCCGGCGAAGCCATCACGCTCGGAGCGCGCTTGCCGAGCAGCTTGACGATATGAAAACCGTTTGCGCTGCGCATGACGCCGGAGAATTCGTTCTGCCGAAGCGGCACCACCGCGTCGACGAACAACTGAGGCAGACGATCGCGGCCACGCCATCCGATTTCCCCGCCTTTTAAGGCATCTCCAGCATCGGAGTAGCTGGCCGCGAGCTTGGCGAAGTCGGCACCGCTCTTCAGTTGCCGGAGCACGTCGTCGGCGCGCGCGCGGCGCTCGGCGATCTGTTCCGCAGATGCGCTGTCCGGAATTCGGATCAATATGTGAGCGATATTGAACTCCTGCTGGCCCTGCGGCGCTGCTGCCTGAGCCGCCAGAAAATTATCCACCTCGCTGTCAGTAACCTCGATCCGGGCGATGACTTCACTTTCGATGAGACGCTGCAGTGTCAGTTCATCTCTGATCTCTTCACGAAATTTTACAAAGCTGATACCTTCACGCTCGATCTGGTTCCGCAACTGCTGCACGGTTACACGGTTCTGTTCGGCGATACGCATCAGCGTACGATCCAGCGTCACGTCATCCACGCGCATGCCGCGGTCTTCCGCAAACTGCAACTGAGTACGCTCGTTGATCATTCTCTCAAGTACCTGCCTTTCGAGAAGCTTCGGCGCAGGAAGCGACGTACCCTGCGCCTTCAATTGCGCGGAGATGGCGGCGATTTTTTCATCAAGTTCCTTGCGAGTGATCACGTCGGTGTTGACCACCGCGACGATGGCGTCGGCGAACTGGACACGCGGCGTAGCCACCGGGACCGCTGCAGCCTCCTGCGCCAATACCGGTGCACCGGCAAGCGCGACAAAGAACGCCGCGCCACCCAGCATGATCTTTCCCACTCTGGAAGTGGCGTGAGCAATCGGCATGCGGGAGAAATTTTTCATAAAACAGCCCTTGTAGGTTAGGGTTGGTTGATCTGCTGATAACCCGGAATGCTGTTGCGCAAGGCATCCAGCGGGTTTGAACCCAAACGGGCCAGGCCGTTGAATTCTAATTGGAAGAACAGCGCCGAGGTCGCTTTTTGCAACGCAGTCGGAATTCTTTGCGCTACGATGCGGAACACCCAGCAGTCCGCCTTGTATTCCGTGCCGAGCAATCCTTCCACGACTTTACGGTCTTTCAATGAATAATTGATCCGGCCGACGCCATACCAGCGCTTTGCAAGAGGCCACTGGGCCGAGGTATCGAACTGTTCGAGATTATTCAACAAGTCGCGGCGATAGAACAGGTTCAGCACGCGCTTGGGCGCGGGTTGCCAGCGGATACCTGCATTGGCGCGGTTGAGCGTGCGCGTACTTTCACTGTATTGCAGGTTCGATTCGGCACTGAGAGTTTTACTGAGGGCGCCGGAAGCGGAAAGCAGCAGGTCCGACCGGTTTTCGGTATTCACCGAGCCGATGGCCACACGTTCAGGCGAGGAATAAAACCGCTGTGCCAATGCCAGCCTGACCTTTTCGGCGCCGTCGCGGTCAATGTAGCGTGACACCAGTGCGGCCGTCCAATGGTTGGCATCGCCTATGCGGTCGTGGCCAATGAAACGGTTTTCGCTGAATAATTGCGCAAAACTAAGATCGGCCAGCGCGGTATCGAACAGCGGATAGTCTTTTTGATCCCTGTAGGGAGCACGCACATAGAACAGCCGCGGCTCCAGCGTCTGCGTCATCGACTCGCCGAAATACTTCGCATCGCGCTCGAACGTCAGCCCGCTGTCCAGCGAAAGAATGGGCACGCTGCGAGTCAGCCGGTCCGGCGCACCGGGCGCCGGGTTGTCCAGTGCGTAACGCGTATAGTCGAACGTTACCTTGGGGGTCACGAAATATCCCTGCCGTATAACCGGATAGGCAAGCCGCGGTGTCATGACCACCCGGTTGCCTCGCACGAAATCGGGATGCCAGAAACGCGTTGCCTCCGCGTTGAAGGCCCAGTCGAAGCCCCGCACTTCCTGTTTGCCCGCATTGAAAGTCAGTTCAGGTAGGCGCGCGTAGGGCCGCACGATAGGCGCGGCGGGATCCTGCAGTAGCTGGAAACTGCTGACCCGCGCGGCGGCGTTCCAATACGACGCGCTGTAAGTCAGGCTCATGTCACGCGGCAAAAGGCGCTGAGACGCACCAGTGATGGTACGCGGCATGTCGTTTGGGTAATCGTCGTCGGAAGCCTTATTGACGTTCAAGGACCATGCGAGCCGGGAGGTCAGTGCCTGGAAATGCGTTGCACTCAAGGCGTACCGGTTCGCACCCGCTGCCTGACGGTCGTTCGGCAAGACTTCGGTGCGCACATCACCGGAATAGGTTTCACCCAGATAAAGCGCCTGCATGCCAAGCTGCAATCCACGTCGCGCAATCAGGTTGGGAAACACCGTCAAATCACGGTTGGGTGCAATGTTGAAGTAATACGGAACCGTCAGGTCGAAGCCGCCCTGGTTGGTGGTGCCGAAGGTGGGCGGCAGCACGCCGCTCTTGCGTGCATCCGACAAGGGGAATGACATGCCCGGCGCCCCGATGATGGGAACGCCCTTGAAATAGAGAACAGTTTTGCCTGCCTGGCCGATGTCGCGGCCGTTGTCCAGATGCAGGGTATCCGCCTTCAGATACCAGTCCGGATCGGGAGCATTGCAGGTGCTGTAGGTGCCCTGGATGATGGTCGCCTGGTCCTCGCCTTCGAAATCGATGCGCTGCGCGCGGCCGTTGGCGTTGTTCTTTTCCAATCTATAGCTGGGATTGGTGACGTAGCCGCGCATCGCCTCGACGCGCAGCTTCAGCTCATCGCCGCAGTACTCATCGCCGAAGCGCTGCATGCGCAGGTTGCCGGACGCTTCCACCTGGTCCTCCACCATCCGGTAGGTGGCTTTATCGCTGGTGATGCGCGTCTCTCCGCGTGTAATCTCGACATCCTGCTCAAGCGTCACTTCCCGATCCGGGCGGCCCGTCATCCGGCCCGCCTCGATAACCACTGGCAAATCCTTTTCCTCCGCAAGCTGGCGCCTGTCGTTTGTCTGGGCGGACGCGGAAACGGCGGCGCATGCGGCAGTGATCGCTACGACCAGGGCTCGTAAGCGGAACGGTGGATTGGGAGATGCAGTCAACCAGGTCATCGGTGAGGGATGTGAAGCGCTTTTACCGCCTTGTCGCCACGTTGTTGCCACCATGGCAGGCGATTTTTCAAGTCGAATCCCTTATTATAT
>JAQSWC010000094.1:2608-9685 GCA_029266815.1 Paucimonas sp. | reverse complement strand
CGGGCAGCACGCGCATCAGTCGCTTCTCAAGGGCGATGCGCCGCGGCGGTGGCGCGCCAGCCAGGCGGGCGTGACCCAGGAGGCAAAAAGCGTCGCTGCAGCCTACAAGGCCTGGCATGCGGTGGTCAGGCAGCGCGAGGAATTCGAGGCGGATGCTCGCAAGGTGCTGATAGAGCGAGAGCGCCTGGAATGGCAGGTTTCAGAACTGGAGAAGCTTGCGGCGAAACCCGGCGAATGGGAAGCCATCAGCAACGAGCATAGCCGGCTGTCGCATGCCGCCGCGCTGATCGAGGGCGCGCAGGAAGCGCTGACCGTGATTTCGGATGCGGACGAGAAACCGGTGATGAAGCTGCTGGCTTCGTTGACGCAGAAATTGTCCAAGCTGGCCGACGTCGACGCGGGTCTGAAGCCCGTGCTCGAAGCACTGGAACCCGCGCAGATACAGTTGCAGGAAGCGGTGTACTCGCTGAACGATTACCTTGGCAAGGTCGAGCTCGATCCGGACCGCCTGCGAGAAGTTGAAACGCGCATGGATGCCTTGCATTCCGCGTCGCGCCGTTTCCTCGTCGCGCCACAGGAATTGCCGAAGGAGTTCGAATCGCTGTCGGCGCAACTTAAGGAACTGGCGGACGCCAGCGACCTTGACGCGCTGCGCGCGCACGAGGAGAAACTGAAGTCGGCATACCTTACGGCGGCGCGGAAATTATCCAAAGCCCGTGCCGCTGCGGCCAAAGCGCTGGGCGAAGCGGTGACGGCGGCGATGCAGGATCTCAGCATGGCCGGCGGACGTTTCGAAGTCGCCTTGCATCCAGGAGAGCCGGCAGCTTACGGGCTGGAGCAGATAGAATTTCAGGTGGCCGCCCATCCCGGCACGCCGCCGCGCCCATTGGCCAAGGTGGCCTCAGGCGGCGAACTGGCCCGCATTTCGCTCGCGATTTCCGTCATCACTTCGCATGCTTCAGCCACGCCGACCATGATCTTCGACGAGGTGGATACCGGCATCGGCGGCGGCGTGGCGGAAGTAGTGGGGCGATTGCTGAAGCGTCTCGGGCAGGACAGACAGGTGCTGTGTGTGACGCATCTGCCGCAGGTGGCAAGTCAGGCGAACCAGCATTTCCAGGTCAGCAAACGCAGCGACGCCGGCAAGACCCTGTCGTCGATCCATCTGTTGAATGCGGGCGAGCGGGTGGAGGAAATCGCGCGCATGCTGGGCGGCCTGGAAATTACCGCGACCACCCGCAAGCATGCGAGAGAATTGCTCGCGCTTTGAGTCCTATACTCTGCGGTGGAACCCTCGCGCTTCTATAATACGCAGCTTCCTCTCCTTCCTTCCGACCCATGCCTTTCAGAAAAGAACCGGCGCGCCATCACGGCGCGGAGCTTCAAACTGCTGTCGTACTGGTCAACCTGGGCACGCCGGAGGAGCCCACGGCAGCAGGCCTGCGCCCTTATTTGCGCGAGTTTCTTTCCGACCCGCGCGTGGTGGAGATTCCGCGTGCGATATGGTGGTTCATTCTGAATGGCATCATCGTGCCTTTGCGCTCGCGCAAATCGGCTGAGAAATATGTATCGATCTGGACTGGTGACGGCTCGCCGCTGAAGGTACACACCGACAAGCAGGCGGCGCTGCTGCGCGGTTACTTGGGAGAGCGCGGACACAAGGTGAAAGTCGTGAGCGCCATGCGCTACGGCCAGCCATCGATTTCAGCGGTGCTTGATCGCCTGAAGCAGGAGGGCTGCGACAGGATTCTCATTTTGCCGGCCTATCCGCAATATTCCGGTACCACCACGGCGTCGATCTACGATGCGGTGTTTTCGCATTACGCGCGCATTCGCAATGTGCCCGAACTTCGTTTCGTCAAGCATTACCATGACCATGAAAACTATATTGCGGCACTGAAAAAATCCGTGCTCGACTACTGGCAGAGCTACGGCCGCGGCGACAAGTTAGTAATGAGCTTTCACGGCGTGCCCAAGCGCACGCTTCTGCTAGGCGACCCTTATTACTGCGAATGCCAGAAGACGGCACGCCTGCTCGCGGCACAGCTTGGCTTGCAGGAGAACGATTACTTGGTGACCTTCCAGTCCCGTTTCGGAAAGGCGGAATGGCTGCAGCCTTATACGGAACCTTCGGTGATCGAACTGGCGAAGAAAGGAATCCGTCGCATCGACGTGATCTGTCCCGGCTTCATCAGCGACTGCCTGGAAACGCTGGAGGAAATAGGAATGGAGGTAAAGCAGGCTTTTTCAAAAGCAGGCGGAAAGGAGTATCACTATATTTCCTGCCTGAACGAATCGCCTGCCTGGATCGATGCACTCGCCAAGATTTCGGAACAACACCTGATCGGCTGGCCCACTCTGGTGAGCCCCCAGGAGCGGCAACGTCAAGACCTTGCCCTGGCGACAGGCAGAACGCACGCTCTGGAAATGGGCGCCAAGGACTGAGCGTCAGGACAATAGCTGACAAACCCAGGCCGTAACCGCTACCGTATAGATCGCCACGCCTGCCGATATAAGTTGCAGCTTCATGTCTGCCTCCGATGAAACCGTTTTCGACTGAAGTTATAGACCATTCGCAACAGGCTTGGTGCCTGTCGGAACTACAATTTTTCGCGACGGTTTGTTTCAGCGCACCCCTTGAAATCTTGCATGGTGCCCTCATGTACGCACGCAACGTAAGGTTTAATTTCCCAAGTGATTGATTTTTGGAGAGTTTGGATGCAGGAGCAGCATAAAGAGCCCGCTGAGGAAACGGCGCAGGGCAGCGTGCCGAACGAGGCTGATGTTTCCGATGAGAATGTTTCTCTAGTGCCCGATAACAGTGAACTGGAGATGAAACTGGCCGAGGCGGAAGCCAAGTTGCGCGACATGCAGGAAGCTTTTCTGCGTGCCAAGGCCGAAGGTGAAAATATCCGTCGTCGCGCGCAGGAGGATATCTCCAAGGCGCATAAATTCGCGATCGAGAATTTCGCAGAAGCGTTGATGCCGGTGAAGGACAGCCTTGAGATTGCGCTGAAAATCGAGACGCCTTCGGTCGAGTCCTTCAAGGAGGGCGTGGAGATGACGCTCAAGCAGCTCAACTCCGCGTTCGAGAAGAACCGCCTGGTGGAAGTCAATCCGCAGCCCGGCGAAAAACTGGACCCGATGAAACACCAGGCGATCTCGATGGTGCCTTCGGACCAGGCCGCGAACACCATCGTCAGCGTGCTGCAGAAGGGCTATATGATTGCCGATCGTCTTTTGCGTCCGGCCCTGGTGACTGTCGCGCAGTGATGCCGAAGCAAAATCAAACCGGCACGGCTTGAAAGCCGACAGTTACTCCACATATTCCAGGCATCAGAAACCAATTCGTTTTTAAGGGGCAATAACATGGGCAAAATCATCGGCATCGACCTGGGTACTACCAACTCCTGCGTCGCCATCATGGAAGGCGGCCAGCCCAAGGTCATCGAAAACTCTGAAGGTGCGCGTACCACGCCTTCGATCATCGCTTACCAGGAAGACGGCGAAATCCTGGTCGGCGCGCCGGCCAAGCGCCAGGCGGTCACCAATCCGAAGAACACGCTGTATGCCGTCAAGCGCCTGATCGGCCGCAAGTTCGAAGAGAAGGAAGTGCAGAAGGACATCGGCCTGATGCCCTATGCGATTTCCAAGGCCGACAATGGCGACGCCTGGGTGGAAGTGCGCGGCAAGAAACTCGCGCCTCCGCAGATTTCCGCCGAAGTGCTGCGCAAGATGAAGAAGACCGCAGAGGACTATCTCGGCGAGGAAGTCACCGAAGCCGTGATTACGGTGCCCGCTTACTTCAATGATGCGCAGCGACAGGCAACGAAAGACGCAGGCCGTATTGCCGGCCTCGACGTGAAGCGCATCATCAACGAGCCGACCGCGGCTGCGCTGGCTTTCGGCCTCGATAAGACCGGCAAGGGCGATCGCAAGATCGCGGTGTATGACCTCGGCGGCGGCACCTTTGATATTTCCATCATTGAGATCGCGGATGTCGATGGCGAAATGCAGTTCGAAGTATTGTCGACCAATGGCGACACCTTCCTCGGCGGCGAAGACTTCGACCAGCGCCTGATCGATTACATCATTGACGAGTTCAAGAAGAATAGCGGTCTGGACCTGTCGAAAGATCCGATTGCACTGCAGCGTATCAAGGCATCCGCCGAGCGCGCGAAGATCGAGCTGTCTTCGTCTCAGCAGACCGAGATCAACGAGCCGTACATTGCCATGGCAAACGGCGCGCCTCAGCACTTGAATCTGAAGATCACCCGCGCCAAGCTGGAAGCGCTGGTGGAAGAGCTGATCACCAAGACCATAGAGCCATGCAAGATCGCGATCAAGGATGCGGGCGTCAAGGTATCCGATATCGATGACATCATCCTGGTCGGCGGCCAGAGCCGCATGCCGAAAGTGCAGGAGAAGGTCAAGGAATTCTTCGGCAAGGAACCGCGCAAGGATGTGAACCCGGACGAAGCCGTCGCCGTGGGTGCCGCAATTCAGGGCTCCGTGCTGTCTGGCGACCGCAAGGACCTGCTGCTGCTCGACGTGACGCCGCTGTCGCTCGGCATTGAAACGCTGGGCGGCGTGATGACCAAGATGATCAAGAAGAACACCACGATCCCGACCAAGTTCAGTCAGGTGTTCTCGACCGCCGACGACAACCAGCCGGCCGTGACGATCAAGGTCTTCCAGGGCGAACGCGAAATGGCGAGCGTCAACAAGCTGCTGGGCGAATTCAACTTGGAAGGCATTCCGCCTGCGCCGCGCGGTGTGCCGCAGATTGAAGTGACCTTCGATATCGACGCTAACGGCATCTTGCATGTCGGCGCGAAAGACAAGGCTACCGGCAAGGAAAACAAGATCACCATCAAGGCGAATTCCGGCCTGACCGAAGACGAGATCCAGAAAATGGTGCGCGACGCCGAGGCGAATGCCGAGGAAGACAAGCGTCTGCGCGAAGTCGCGGAAGCCCACAACCAGGGCGATGCGCTGGTTCACTCGACCCGCAAGGCGCTGACCGAATATGGCGACAAGCTCGATGCCGGCGAGAAGGAAAAGATCGAAGCAGCGATCAAGGACCTGGAAACTGCGCTGAAAGGCAACGACAAGGCGGAGATCGATGCCAAGGTGGCGGCATTGTCGACTGCGGCGCAGAAGCTCGGCGAAAAAATGTATGCCGACATGCAGGGCCAGCAGGGCGGCGCCTCGGATGCGGCGGGCGGCGCGCAGTCCGAAGCCAAGCCCGCGGAAGACGATGTCGTCGATGCGGACTTCAAGGAAGTCAAGGACAAGTAAGTCGTCTCCTCTTCTGCCTGACTGAAAAGGCGGAAGAATTGGCCGAGTTGAATGCCGCGAGGTGGACAACTCGGCTTTTGCATGAATAGGACAAGGCCAAAACCATGGCAAAGCGTGATTTTTACGAAATACTGGGTATAGCGAAAAACGCTTCGGATGACGAGATCAAGAAGGCGTATCGCAAGCTTGCGATGAAATACCATCCGGACCGCAATCCGGACAGCAAGACGGCGGAAGAGAAATTCAAGGAAGCCAAGGAAGCCTACGAGATGCTGTCCGATCCGCAGAAGCGGGCGGCCTATGACAGCTACGGTCATGCCGGCGTCGATCCGAATATGGGCGGCGGCGGCTTCGGTGGAGGCGGTGCGGGTGGTTTTGCCGACGCCTTCGGCGACATTTTCGGCGATATTTTCGGCGGTGGAGGCGGCGGCCGGGGACGTGGTGGCCCGCAGGTCTATCGCGGTGCGGATCTGCGTTACAACCTTGAGATTTCGCTGGAACAGGCTGCGCAAGGGTACAACACGACGATTCGTGTTCCGTCGTGGGATTCGTGCGATACCTGTCACGGTTCCGGCGCCAAGCCCGGCACCTCTCCCACCACCTGCTCCACATGTAATGGCCAGGGCCAGGTTCGCATGCAGCAGGGCTTCTTCAGCATCCAACAGACCTGTCCGAAATGTCACGGCTCGGGGCAAGTCATTCCGAATCCCTGCACTACCTGTGCCGGCGCGGGGCGCATCAAGCGCAACAAGACGCTGGAAGTGGATATTCCGGCCGGCATCGATACCGGCATGCGCATCCGCTCCTCGGGCAACGGCGAGCCAGGCATGAACGGCGGACCTCCAGGCGACCTCTACGTGGAAATCCACATCAAGCCGCATGAGGTGTTCCAGCGCGATGGCGATGATCTGCATTGCGAGATTCCGGTGTCGTTCGCCAAGGCGGCGCTCGGCGGCGAAATCGAAGTGCCTACCTTGAGCGGCAAGGCATCCTTCACGCTCCCCGAAGGCACACAAAGCGGCAAGACGTTCCGCTTGCGCAGCAAGGGCATCAAGGGATTGCGCTCGGGTTATGCCGGTGATCTCTTCTGCCATGTGGCGATTGAAACGCCCATCAAGCTCACCGACAAGCAGAAGGATCTGCTGCGGGAATTCGAGCGGCTGACGTTAGAAGGCGGTGCAAAGCACAGCCCGCAGAGCAAGACATGGAAAGACAAGGTGAAGGAATTTTTTGAGTGACGATTCGCTAAATTGCGAGCAAAAGAAAAGGGGCCGCCGGCCCCTTTTTCCATTGCGTTTCGAGCAGTGTCTAATCCTTACCCAAGGATCCGTCTTTCGGGGTGGATTTGACTGTGGTCGCTTTGTCTACGGTGCCTGCATAAAACACCACCAGCTTGACCGGCACCTTGCCAACGCTCCTGCCGTTGTGAAGCGTGTTCACTACTTCAATCACTGAGTCGCCTGCTTTCAGCAGCTTTTTCGTTCCATCCTGCAGACTCACCTCCAGTTCGCCTTCCATAATGAGGCCGAAAGAGGGGAAGGGATGCTGATGCCATCCGGTTTCCGCGCCCGGCTGCAGCTCGACGATCTGGCCGGTGATTTCAGGCCTGCCCTCGGGGTAGGCGATCGGCGCGCCGTTCCAGCTTGAACCTGCTTTCAATATCGGCTTGACGACGATACCCGCGCCCGGCTCCAGTGCCCAGGCGCACGCCGCCGGATAAAACATCAGCAGCGATAACAGCGTTAAGCTCCGCCGGCACGCCGACAAGCCCAAGTT
>JAQSWC010000094.1:0-2596 GCA_029266815.1 Paucimonas sp. | reverse complement strand
AAGTTCACTTTGGTTGAGGAGCGATGCGGCTTGCCTGTGCGTAGCATGAGGCATCATCGAGGGTCGAGCAGGAGCGGTAGCTGCCGTCAGGATTGAACTTGATGAAGATGGTGGAAGTGGAACCCACCGGGACAAGCTGTCCGGCGCAGTCCGGCTTGCCGTTATCCTTGCCCACATAGCCCGAAAGCTTGTACAGGCCATCGCCCAGCTTGAAGAGAGTGTAGAAGTCTTCCGTGACCGCTTCGCCGCTGTACGTGATCTTGAGGCCTTTTTCCGTATATTCGTTGCTTTCCACGCACGCTTCCTGCGTATAGGTGGTATTCCACTTTCCAATCAGCGGACTTTCTTTCGGCGCGATCTTAACCGGGGCAGGGGGCGGGGCTTCCTGGGCAAATGCGGCAGTAGAAACCAGGGCAGCGAGTACGGCAGCGAGGACTTTCATTCTTACTCCATGCGACAAAGATGAGGTGCTGCATCATAAAATTCGGCCGTACCTTGCAGCGTAAAGTGGCCCGGCCAATGGAAACGGCATGTTACACGGCTCGCAGCCAAATTGTCAGCCTGCAACCATTTGCAACAGTTGCTTGAAATTAAACTTTTATGTCAGGCCGTTATCTCTGCCACAACACATCCGTTCCGCCTGCGTGACGATTCAGGATGCGGGCCAGCACAAAGAGCAGGTCCGACAGGCGGTTAACGTATTGCCGCGCTGTTTGGTGCACAACTTCCGTGCGGGAAAGTGCAATCAGGCTGCGTTCCGCGCGGCGGCATATCGTCCGGCACACATGGGCGAGCGCTGCGCCGCGTGCGCCGCCCGGCAATATGAATTCCTTCAGCGGAGGAAGCTGCGCGTTGTATTTCTCCAGAAGAGAATCCAGCTTCGCCACGGCCTGGTTGCTTACCATCGCATGACCCGGAATGCAGAGTTCTCCGCCCAGATCGAACAGGTCGTGCTGGATGGAGACTAGTTCCTCGCGCATTTCCTGCGGTAGTTCCTCGCACAGCAATACACCCAGGTGCGAATTCAATTCATCGACTTCGCCTATGGCGTGAATGCGCAATGCATCCTTGCCGGTGCGGCTGCCATCGCCGAGGCCTGTTGTGCCGTCGTCTCCGGTGCGCGTTGCGATTTTGGTCAGCCGGTTGCCCATATATATGCAAATCGTCGAGATGAATGTGCCGCGGATTATATCGTCCGTTGCCGGCGGCCGGCATTCTGCGCGGAGTAGAATTTCCGCATGAATCCAATCATTTCATCATCATCCCGCCTGAACCAGGAGGCGCTGGCCGGCTTGCAGGCCATTTTCGGCGACCGCTTTTCGACAGCCCAGTCCGTCAGGGAGCATCACGGGCGCGATGAATCGTTCTACGCGTGCATGCCGCCGGATGCCGTCGCGTTTGCCCTATCCGCCGAAGAAGTCGCGGCGACTGCGGCACTTTGCAATGCGCACCGTATTCCGTTGATTGCCTTCGGTGCGGGCAGCTCGGTGGAGGGCCATTTGCTGGCGGTCAAGGGTGGACTGGCGGTCGACCTGTCCCGGATGAACCGCATTGTCGGCATTCACGCAGAGGATGCGATAGCCGTTGTGGAACCCGGCGTCACGCGCACGCAATTGAACAATGCCCTGAAGGACAGCGGGCTCTTTTTCCCCATCGATCCGGGCGCCGATGCGACGCTGGGCGGCATGGCGGCTACCCGCGCGTCCGGCACGAATGCGGTGCGTTACGGCACCATGCGCGACAACGTGCTCGCGCTGAAGGTGGTGACTGCAGACGGGCGTATCGTCAGTGCCGGGACAAAGGCGAAGAAGTCTTCCGCCGGCTATGATCTCACCCGAATTTTCATCGGCAGCGAAGGAACACTTGGAATTATCACCGAGCTAACGGTGAAACTTTACCCGCTGCCGGAAGCCGTGTCCGCTGCCGTATGTTCTTTTTCAGATGTGGAACACGCAATCACCGCAGCAATGCGCATCATGCAGAACGGCATTCCGGTTGCCCGCATTGAGTTCCTCGATTCCCATGCTGTTCATTGCATCAATGTGCATTGCAAGCTTGCGCTGCCGGCGCATCCATTGCTGCTGTTTGAATTTCACGGCAGCGAAAGCAGCGTGGAGGAGCAGGCGGAGGCCACGCGCCTGATCGTCAACGACCATTATGCCTCGGGGTTTGAATGGGCAACCCGGCCCGAGGAGCGATCGAGGTTATGGACGGCGCGCCATCAAGCCTATTTCGCAATTCTGCATTCGCGTCCTGGCGCTAGGATAATGACGACCGACTGCTGCGTCCCGATTTCCCGGTTGGCGGATTGCCTGCTGGCAGCGCGCCGCGACTGCGAGATCAATGGCATCCGGCATGCCGTCATCGGCCATGTCGGCGACGGCAATTTTCACGTGCTGATGCTGGTCGATCCCGAAGACGCAGATGAAACGAGCAGAGCGGAAAAGGCCAATACCAGCCTGGTGAACCGTGCACTGGAAATGGGCGGCACCTGTACAGGCGAGCATGGCATCGGCCTTCACAAGATTCCTTTCATGGCGAAAGAGCACAGCGAGGATGCGCTCGACATGATGCGTTCCATCAAGCGGGCCTTCGA
>JAQSWC010000093.1 GCA_029266815.1 Paucimonas sp. | reverse complement strand
GATGCGCGTGGCGCACTGCGCAATATCGTGCTCATGCGTAACCATCACAATCGTCATGCCGGCGCGGTTGAGCCTTTGCAGCAGTGCCATGATCTCGATGCTGGTGCGCGAATCGAGTGCGCCGGTCGGCTCGTCGGCCAGGATCAGGGACGGATTATTGACCAGTGCACGTGCGATGGCCACTCGCTGCTGCTGGCCGCCCGAAAGCTGCGAAGGCTGATGGTCGGTGCGCTCGCCGAGCCCCACCTCCTTGAGCCGTTCGTGCGCGCGCCGGTGCCGCTCTTCCGGTTCGACATTCGCATACAGCAACGGCAGTTCTACGTTGTCGAGCGCCGAGGTACGCGGCAGCAGGTTGAACTGCTGGAAGATGAAGCCGATGCGCCGGTTGCGGATGGCTGCTAGATCATCGGACGACATCGACGACACTTTTTCGCCGTTGAGGAAGTAGTCGCCAGCGGTAGGCGAATCCAGGCAACCAATCAGGTTCATGAAGGTGGACTTGCCGGAACCGGAGGCGCCCATGATGGCGACGAACTCTCCCTCGCGTATCGCAATCGACACCTTGTTGAGCGCGAACACGCGATTCGAGCCCATCACGTATTCCTTGCTCAGATCCCGCGTTTCAATCAGGTGTGCCATCGCCATCGGCTTTCTCAGAACATTCTCGGGCCGGGCGGTGCATGAGCGCGAGAAGCGTTACCCGCAGGAGTCGATACAGGCGTTCCGCTGATCACTTCCATCCCCTCCTTCAGCTCTGGAGCGGTGATCTCCGTCGACGTGCCATCACTCAAGCCCGTCTTGACCTCGATTGCCCTCGGCTTGTCCTTGTCGCCGATGACGTAGATCTTCCCCTGCCCGCCGCCGCGCCGGTCACTGGCCTCCATCATGATGGCTTCGTATTTGCGGCGCTGTTCCGGCGTCAGCATTTCCGACACCTGCGCCTGCATCTCGGCACGATGACGCTCACCAATCCTGCGCCGCTCACTGTCGGGCGCATCACGCATCGCGGCAAACTTGCTGCGCATGCCGCTGAAGATGGCGTCGAGCTTCTGTTTCTGGGAATCCGTCAGATCGAGATCCTTCTCCAGCCGTTCGCGCATGGCCTGCATCTGCCCTCCGCGCGGTCCGCCTGACGACTGCACGGCGGGACCAGCCTCCGCCTTATCACTCTTCTCTCCCGGAGGGCGGAAACGCAGCGCGGCATTGGCGACCTTCAGCACATCATGCCGTGTGTCGATCACGATGCGCACGTTGGCCGTCATGCCCGGCAGCAGTTCCTTGCGCGGATTGGCGGCGCTCACGGCCACGGTGTAGGTAACGACGTTGGACACATTCTGCGCAGCCTTCCTTATCTGCTTGACCTCGCCTTCGAAGGTGCGGCCCGGAAAGGCATCGACTGTAAAAGTGGCTTTCTGGCCGAGCCGGATGCGGCCGATGTCCGACTCGTCGATGGAGGTGTCGACCTGCATGTCGGACAGGTTTTCGGCAATGATGAACAATTCCGGCGCCTGCAGGCTGGCCGCGACGGTCTGACCTTTTTCCACGCTGCGCTTGATGACCACGCCGCTCACCGGCGCCTTGATCTTGGTGCGTTCGAGGTCGATGCGCGCCTGGGCCAGCGCCGCTTCCCGCTGCTTGACCAGCGCTTCGGCATTGCCGGCGCCGGCCTGCGCCACCGCCACCTGCGCCTGCGCCGTCTTCAACTGTTCATTCAGCGCGTTATAGGTTGCCTGCGCCTTTTCCAGTTCGGCAGCGGAAATGAATCCCTTGTCGACCAGTTGCTTCTTGCGCTCCAGGTCGCGCTTCGCATCCGCCAGGGTGACTTCCACCCGCGACACCTCCGCTCGCTGGGCATTGATGTTGGCCCGCTGGGTCAGTACCTGCGAACGCGCCGCGTCCACATCGGCCTGCGCCTGCCTGACCTTGTATTCGAAGGTTTCCGGATCGATGCGGGCAATCAGTTGGCCCTGTTTGACTTCGCTGTTGTAATCGACCAGCACTTCCTTCAACTGGCCGGACACCTGGGAGCCGACCTGCACCGAGACCACCGGACTTAATGTGCCCGAGGCGGAAACCGCGGCGACGATGGAGCCTTTTTCGATCTGCACTGTTTTATATTCAGTTGCGCCGCTGCGCATGCCGATCGCTTTCCACACGCCGGCCAGCAGCAGGATAACGCCCGCGGCAATCAATGGAATCCGGTATTTTTTTATCCAGGACATGATGAGCAAGTAGGAAAGAACAGGCGCGATTTTACCGGTGGCCTCTCACCTGCGTGTGAACCCCATGTAAAGACAAACTTTACACAGAGCACCATTGACTCTCCGTCAATGACGCCTTAATATTACTGACCCGTCGGTTATTTATAGTGCGCGACAATACCGTTTTTGTCTGTTTCTGATGCCATGGAATGTTCGAACAAGAAGGGTACGCGCTGGGCTCGCCGCAAGGAGGCGCGGCCGCAGGAACTGCTGTCGGCCGCGCTTGACCTGTTTGTGGAGCGCGGTTATGCGGCGACCCGGCTGGAAGATGTTGCCGCGCGTGCCGGTGTGTCGAAGGGAACGCTGTATCTCTACTTCGAGAACAAGGAAGACTTGTTCAAGGCAGTGGTGCGGGAAAACATGGTGACCGCGATCGGCAATGCCGAGCAGCAGGTTGAAAGCTTCCGGGGCAACAGCGCGGACCTGTTCCGCGCGGTGATCAAGGGATGGTGGCAGAACATCGGCAGCACCAAGGCTTCCGGCATCACCAAGCTGATGATGGCGGAATCCGGTAACTTTCCGGAAGTTGCCACTTTTTATTACGAAGAGGTGATTGCGCGCGTCAACGCCATGCTGATCCGCATACTCGATCGCGGCATGCAGAGCGGAGAATTCCGCAGAATGGATTGCACGGAAGCGATGAACGTGGTGATCGCGCCGATGATCATGCTAATGATGTGGAAGCACTCGTTCACCGTATGCCGGCGCGAAACGATCGATCCTGATTCCTACCTCGACTGCTACTGCAACATGATGCTGAACGGACTGCTGGCTGAACCCGATGCCGCCAAGGCAACGCAGCCAAAGTCAAAAAGCTAGAATACATTTTTGTTTTTATAAGTTTTCATTCTCCAATCTTGAATATCCACTCCGCCATGAATATCGAACAAGCCCGCTTCAACATGATCGAACAACAGATCCGCACCTGGGACGTGCTGGATCATGACGTGCTGGAACTGCTGACCGTGGTGAAACGCGAGGAATTCGTTCCTGCCGCCTATCGCAGCTTGGCGTTCATGGATACCGAGATTCCGCTACCCGGCGGCGAGAACATGCTGCAGCCGCGGCTTGAAGCCCGGCTCTTGCAGGAAGCCGGCGTGAAGCGCCACGAGAATGTGCTGGAAATCGGCGCGGGATCGGGCTACATGGCTGCGCTGCTGGGCGCAAAAGCGCGCCACGTGACGACGGTGGAGATCGCTCCTGAGCTGAAAGCCTTCGCGGAAAAGAACCTCGCAGCCAACGGCATCAGCAATGTCACGGTGGAGCTCGGCGACGGCGCGCAGGGATGGGTCGGCAGCGGCTTGAACGCTGCGCCCTACGACCTCATCATGATTTCGGGTTCGCTTCCCGTTCTGTCGGATGCCTTCCTCAAACAGATCAAGGTCGGCGGACGCATCGTCGCCATCATCGGGACGGCTCCGGTAATGAGCGCCGAGCTGGTGACGCGCATCTCGGATGTAGGCTACAGCACGGTCAAGCTGTTCGAGACCAGTGCCACGCCTCTTCGCAATGCGATCACGCCACCGCGTTTCAAGTTTTAATCAGGGCTATGCAACATCTCAGCGCTCCCCAGCTTGCCGCCTGGCTTGCCGATTCCTCGCTGGCCAAACCTGTTCTGCTCGACGTGCGGGCGCCCTGGGAATACCAGACCTGCCATATCGAGCATTCCATACCGATGCCGATGCAGACGGTCCCCGCGCGGCAGGAAGAGCTTGATCCGGATGCCGCCATTGTCTGTATCTGCCATCACGGCATGCGCAGCGCGCAAGTGGCCGCTTTCCTCGAACGCAACGGCTTCAACAATGTCAGCAATCTCACAGGCGGCGTTCACGCCTGGGCTCAGCAGGTCGACCCGGCAATGCCGGTTTACTGACCTGACGCCCTCCTAAAAACAGTTTCGGGAAAAACCATGCGCATCAAACTTCTTACCGCTTTGGTTGTCGCCACGTTCGCCGCAATGAACGCCCATGCCGTCGACCTGCTGCAGGTTTATCGGGAAGCGCTGGGGAATGATGCGCAGTATGCGAGCGCGCGTGCATCACGGGCGGCAGGGGGAGAAAAAATCACGCAGGGCCGCGCCGGGCTGCTGCCCTCGGTCAACGCTACGGGCAGCAGGACGCGCAACAACCAGGACATCACCGTTTCGGGCATCGAGACGGAACGCCGCGTCACCTCCAAGGGGTATACCGTGTCTCTGACGCAGCCGCTGTTCCGGTGGGCCAACTGGAAACAGTATCAGCAAGGGAAGCTCCAGACCGCGATCAGCGAGGCCGAGTTCGCCCAGGCCCAGCAGGACTTGATCGTGCGCGTCTCGCAAGCCTATTTCGATGTGCTGGCTGCGCAGGACACGCTGGCTTCGCTGCAGGCGCAGAAAGCGGCGATCACCGAGCAGCTCGCATCGGCCAAGCGCAACTTCGAAGTCGGAACGGCCACCATCACCGATACGCATGAAGCGCAGGCTCGCTACGACCTTGCCGTGGCGCAGGAGCTCGCGGCGCAAAGTGACCTCGAGGTTAGGCGCAACGCGCTTCAGCAAATCATTGGCAAGCCGACCGGCGGCCTGGCACCGCTTCGTACTGGCGTGGAATTAACGCCGCCCGCTCCGGCACAGATCGACACTTGGGTTGAAAGTGCGGAAAAGCAGAATTACGGCGTCATTGCGCGGGAGCTGGCGCGCGAAGTCGCGCAGCATGAGATCGGCAGAAACCGCGCGGGCCATCTTCCGAATGTCGATCTGGTGGCCAGCCGCAGCCACAACAATCAGGGTACGGATGCCGCGTTGCTGACCACGACCGGCGGCGTGAGCAACAACACGGTCGTCGGTGTGCAATTGTCGGTGCCTATTTTTGCGGGGCTGGGCACGGTGAGCCGCGTGCGCGAGGCGAAGGCACTGGAGGAAAGAGCGGCCGCCGACCTGGAAACCACGCGCCGCGCGGCGGCACAGGGCGCCCGGCAAGCCTATCTCGGCGTGACCAGCGGGCTCGCGCAGGTGAAGGCGCTGGAAGCCGCCGAAGTGTCGAGCCAGTCTGCACTTGAATCGAACCGGCTGGGTTACCAGGTCGGTGTACGAATCAACATCGACGTGCTGAATGCGCAGCAGCAGTTGTATGTCACACGCCAAAACCTGGCGAAGGCACGCTACGACACGCTGATGAACAGCCTGCGCCTGAAGTCTGCAGCAGGCAATCTGAGCGAGGAAGACCTCGTACGGATCAACACCTTGCTTCAGCAATAAGCTGCCATGAGAAGAACCCGCCCACTAATGACGGCTTCCTCTTGATCGCGGCTCCATTGATTTCGTCGCGCCGATTGCACCGATCCATCGTACTCGATTCATCGGCAAGAAATATGCGACATTGCAATTGACGGTTTTCCTAAGTTTTTATTTTTGAGTGCAGTGCGCCTGCCGCTCTTCTTATTCTTAAGCGGGCCGACAGGTTTTTTCGAATCTCATTACAATGAATTGCATCACGCCATCCTAAAAAGAAATACCGCAGTGATTTCACTGCGCGCCTTTCAACCCGGCGTTTTCCCTCCTTCAAGTTAGTCGAGTCCGTTTATGAGCAGATCCATTTCTCTGGCGCGTTTCGCGCTTGCTGTAGCCCTTCTTTCCCTGGTGGCCGCCTGCGGCAAGAACGCAACCGGTCCCCAGCAAGGCGCGGGCGGCAACATGCCGCCACCCGAGGTTGCAGTCATTACCGTTGCGCCGGCGCCGGTGGCACTCACCTCCGAACTGCCGGGCCGGGTGCAGGCAACGCGCACTGCGCAGGTGCGCGCTCGCGTTGAGGGCATCGTGCAGAAACGAGTGTTCCGCGAAGGCGGCGAAGTGAAGGCAGGGCAACTATTATTCGTGATCGATCCGACGACGATGAGAGCGAACGTCGATGTGGCACAAGCGGCGCTGCGCAGCGCCGAGGCGAACGCGGCACAAGCAAAAGCAAAGGCTGAGCGATTCGCGCCGCTTGCAATGTCAGGAATAGTAAGCAAGCAGCAGAACGAGGAGATTGTTGCCCAGGCTGCGCAAGCCGCGGCGGATGTCCAGTCGGCACGCGCTGCGCTGGTGAAGGCCAAACAGGATCTGAGCTTCACGAATGTGACCGCGCCAATATCCGGTTATATCGGCCTCGCCCAGGTGACCGAGGGCGCCTTGGTCGGCAAGGGTGAAGCCACGCCGCTGGCGACGATCGAGCAGATCGATCCGGTGTACGTCAACTTCACGCAGTCGAGCGTGGATTTCAGCCGCATCAAGCGCGCGATCGATGCCGGCAAGCTCAAGGCCGGCGCTGATCTCAAGGGCAATGTTAGGCTGAAGCTGGAAGACGGTACCGACTATCCACATCGCGGCCAGTTGCTTTCATCCGAATACACGGTCGATCCGTCCACCGGCGAAGTCACGATGCGGGCCCAGTTCCCGAATCCCAACCGTAACCTGCTGCCGGGCATGTTCCTGCGCATCATCATCGACCAGGCAGTTGATGAAAAAGCGATTACCGTTCCGCAGCGCGCTCTGATGCGCAATCCCCAGGGAGCGTCGGTGATGATCGTCGGCGCCGACGGCAACGTTGTGCCGGTACCGGTGAAAGTAAGCCACGCGCAGGGCGATCAATGGATTGTGGCGGAGGGATTGAAAGGCGGCGAAAGAGTGATAGTCGAAGGCCTTCAGAAAGTGAAGCCCGGCGCACCCGCCAAACCGGTGCCGTTCAATCCGGTCCCCGCCACAGCTTCGGCCCCAGCCGCTGCACCTGCCGTACAAGCGGCCGCTCCCCAAACCAGCAACGCCAAGTAACGGAACCGCGCAATGCTCGCCAAATTCTTTATCGATCGCCCGGTATTCGCCTGGGTGATCGCGCTGATCATCATTCTTGCCGGTCT
>JAQSWC010000092.1 GCA_029266815.1 Paucimonas sp. | reverse complement strand
GACGAGGCGTTCGAGACCCACTTCTTCCACAGAAAAAGCGGCGCAATATCCGGGCCGGATTGCTTCGTGAGCCTTTGCGGTCGACAGTTCGATGTCCTGCGGATAGTAGTTTCTTCCCCGGAGGATGATCAGATCCTTGATACGGCCGGTAACATAGACCTCGCCCTGCCAGGTGACGCCGAGGTCGCCGGTTCTCAAATAGCGATAGCCGTTTCCTTCCTCCCCTTCGATTCGCTGGTTAAAGGTAGCGGCCGTCTGCTCGGCAAGCTGCCAGTAACCCGGCGATACGCTCGGACCGGCGAACCAGATTTCGCCGACCTTACCGTCTTCGAGCGCGCGGCCGGTCTGGGGATCAACGATCCGCAGATCGTGAGGCGGCAATGCCGCACCGCAGGCGACGATGCGCGTAGCCAGCGGGTCTGTTTGTTCGACGAAGTCGATGCCTTCTTCGGCAACCGTCTTTTTGTTGACCGTCAGCTGGATCGGCTTGGCTGAAGAATCGCCTCCGGAGATGAAGACGGTTGCTTCGGCCATGCCGTAAGCGGGATAGAAGGATTCAGACTTGAATCCGCATGCGGAGAAACGGGCGGTGAAACGGTCGAGCGTCTCTGCCCTCACCGGTTCAGCGGCGTTGTAGGCGACGCGCCAGGAGCTTAGGTCAATGCCGGCCAGTTCGGCATCCTCAATTTTGTCTATGCACAGGTCATAGGCGAAATTCGGTGCGCCGCACATGGTGCCGCGATAACGCGTAATGGCTTGCAGCCAGGTCACCGGATTGCGCACGAACGTGGCCGGCGCCATCAGGATGGAAGGCGCACCGAGAAATACAGGCCACAACACGGCGGTAATCAGGCCCAGATCGTGGAACAGTGGCAGCCAGTTGACGAAGATGTCATCCTTGTTCCCGGTGGACATCAACGACACGTGCATGAGATTGGCAATGATGTTGTCGTGCGTGACGATGACACCTTTGGGAATGCCGGTGGAGCCGGAGGTGTATTGCAGGAATGCCGGCGCGCTCGACTCGATCGCAGGCCGGTCAAAATGCTGATTGGGGAACGCAGCAATCGTATCCGAAGCGTAAAAGCTTAGGGGCAGACCGATGGTGTTTTGTTCGTCCCAGGAGGCTTGGACAGTGGCCAGTTCCAATTGCGTTGTCAGTGCGATCTGGGATTGGCAGCTTTGGGCAACCTTGATGACCCGGTCCGACTTGACGTTGCGGCGTGGCGGATACAAGGGGACAGCGACCATGCCGGCCAGCAGGCAGCCATAGAACGCCTTGATATAGGCAAGTCCCGGAGGAAAGAACAGCATGATGCGGCTGCCTGGGGCGGCAACCTCCCTCAGGAACAAGGCAATGGCAGCGGCTTCCTGCAAGAGTTCCTTGCAGCTCAGTTCCTGCGGCTTGTGATCCAGATCGGCGATGAACCGGAAAGCGGTCGCATCAGGCTTAAAGGCCGCATGCTCGAACATGCTGTCGATAATGGTGAAGCTCATGGCGTACAGTCGTCCGGTTAATAGGCTTCGCTGGTTTCCAGCTGATCGAACAACTTCTGGATATTTCCAGCCTCGAATCCTTCGGCATCTCCTTTGCGCTGAATGAATTCGAACATCATGCCGCTGTTGCCTTCGCGCTGAGTGAAGATCTGAACCAGCCCATCGCCACGGATGATGTCGGTGGCAAATCGGACCCCGGATTTGCTGAGCGTGCTGGCCAAGGCGGCCACGTCGTCCACTTCCACCGCAATATGCTGCACACCGGGGCCGTACTCTTCGATATAGCGACTCACCTGAGATTGTGGATCGGTACCTTGGACCAGCACGATGGAAAATCCGCCGGCATCGAGTTCGGCCGACTTCATGCCCGAGAACGCGCCCTGGACTTCACGCCGCTTCAACAGTTCGAACCCGAAAACGTCCTGATATAAAAACAAGGCCTCTTCCAGATCCCTCACTGCAATAGCCACATGATCCACGCGGGTGCTGCTGCCTAGGTATTTCTTCATAATCGGTATGTCCTTGATCGGTATTAGCAATATCGGAGATCGGTAGCTTGAAGCAAATGCAACAAAAATCTACTAGCAAAAACCATAGGGGCGCAGCAGGTCATTGGACTGAAAAGCCGGTTATTACAAATGCCTCGTGCAGCCACATACATCGGCCAAGCCGAGAATCACCCTGATTGTTTACTCTTTGATAGCAACCGCGCGGTCGATCACCGCGGCCCTCACCACGTACTAAGAGACGTGATTCAAGACGCAGCGGCCCAATGCGCGCGTAACCATTCGGCAAATTTTTGTCCCGAAAACGGCTGGCAGAAGCGCACCGAGCAAAACCAACGGCGGGAAGACGCTGGATCGCAGCCACACAGTTATCAACACCTTTTAAGAAGGCGTTTCTTCCGCGGCTGCGCGTCAAGAATTGCACTCAAAAAAGACTTGAGTGCGGAATGTATAGAGGGAGTGGCAGTTTGTAAAGTTTAAATACTTGATATTTATCAATTACATTCGGGATATTCGCTGATGATTCTCCATATCGGCTTTTCGTAATATTTGCTTGCAAATATGCGGCTGTATCTACGTTTTTCTTGTGTACATTGCCGGATTTTGGAAGATGTTTTAGAAAAAGAAGTAGTCATCGCGCGGCAACAACTGCGCCGCAAGATGAAGTCTCGGAGGAAAAAGATGGTGGTCGGTACTGGGATCGAACCAGTGGCTTCCACCGTGTGAAGGTGGCACTCTACCGCTGAGTTAACCGACCAATTTTGAAAAGATACGGGGTATCAAGCTCAAACCCGCGTACTTTAAAAGAACAACCTTGTTCGAAGAAGCGCCTTGCTGAAAGACGTGGTGCAAGGCGGTGCGCATTATCGCATATGTCGCATGGCGAATCAATTTGCTGCGAGTGCGCGCCATACGCAAGCGCCTTTTGCTTCCTTGTCGATGCCGTCCAGCAGGTTCTCGTGTTCAGCGAGTTCTTCACCTGAAGCGTGAAGCACAATCACTTCGGCGACGGGGATAGCCAGAACCGCGTCCGAATCTCCCGCTCTGGAATTCTCGCCAAGATCCATGGTAAGGCTGTTCTGCCCTCGCGTCATGGCCAGGTAGACTTCGGCCAGCAATTCCGCATCCAGCAACGCCCCGTGCAATGCGCGATGGGCGTTCGATACACCATACCGCTCGCACAGCGAGTCCAGCGAATTGCGTTTACCCGGATGCATCTCCTTCGCCAGCACCAGCGTATCGGTAATTTTCAGCGCATGCTTGGCGAAATCCGTCAGTCCCAGCCGCCCGAATTCCGCATCAAGAAACCCAACATCGAAGGGCGCATTGTGGATGATAATTTCGGCGCCTTTCACATAATCACGAAGCTCGTCGGCAATCTCGGCAAACTTGGGCTTGTCGCTCAGGAACTCGGTCGTCAAGCCGTGGACGGCCAATGCACCCTCTTCGGAATCGCGCTCCGGATTGACATAGAAGTGAAAGTTATTGCCGGTAAGTTGGCGGTTGATCAGTTCCACGCAGCCGATCTCGATGATGCGGTCGCCGGAGCGGGGATTCAGACCGGTAGTTTCGGTGTCGAGAACAATTTGGCGCATGGGATCAAAAACCGGGACGGAGACAACGGGTAGGCATCATACACCGCTGGTCATAGTAAAACGCCGCCTGTCACCGCCTCCACGCCGCGATTGGCGAGTTTGTCCGCACGCTCGTTGCCGACGTCGCCGTTATGGCCACGCACCCAGCGCCATTCGATCTTGTGACGAGCCTGCGCTTCGTCCAGCGCCTGCCACAGATCGGCATTCTTTACCGGCTCACGCGCCGCGGTTTTCCAGCCGCGCGCTTTCCAGCCGTGTATCCATTCGCTGATGCCTTTCTGGACATACTGGCTGTCGGTGTGCACGATCACATCGCAAGGGCGCTTCAACGCACACAAGGCTTCAATGACTGCCTTCAGCTCCATGCGGTTATTGGTAGTATTGCTCTCGCCGCCGAACATTTCCTTTTCGTTTGCACCTGCAATCAGCAGTGCGCCCCAGCCTCCGGGGCCAGGATTGCCCTTGCAGGCACCATCGGTATAAATCTCTATTTTTTCCATTCGATGTTCAATCTGATTTCTTGTGTACGCGGTTTGCCACCGGTACGCCTTTGGCAGACTTTACCCCCTGCTTGGACCACGCCGGTCCTATCAGGCGCATGCCCTTGACGCGCTTGATCGCCTGGACCATGTAGATGGCACCGAGATACGGCCACCACCGGTCGCCTGCCTTCTCCATGAAATCGAAGCGCTGAAGCCACTTGGCAGTGCGGCACGGTGGCGCATAACAGCCGAAGTGGCCACGATTGACTTCCATATTAAGCAACTTAAGCCAGTCCTTCATGCGCAGCAGGCTGATGAATTCGCCGTGCGGAAGGAAATGCGAACCGAACAGGCTGCCACTAAACTGCCTCATGCCCCACAGGCTGGCATTGTTGAAGCCGCAGATGATGACCTGACCTTCGGGAATCAGTACCCGCTCCACCTCGCGCAAAACCTGATGGGGTTCTTCGGAGAATTCAAGCACGTGAGGCAGCACGATAAGGTCCAGGCTTTGTGAAGCGAACGGCAATTCCGTGTAGTCGTGCACCACGACTACGGGCAATGTGCCGCTTGCCTGCATTGCAGCCGAGGGCACGTGCGTGTCAGTAATCCACTTGTTGGGCATACGGTTTGCCTGCAAGGCATTTAATTGGGGCAAACCGATCTGCACCGCATTGAAACCGAAGATATCCGATGTCAGCTCATCGAAGCGAGCTTGTTCCCATCCGCGTACATAGCTGCCCACCGGCGTTTCAAGCCAGGAAGCGAGCGATATAATCGATTTTTCGGGCGAAGACGATTTCATTCGTATGTTGAAGGTACTCGCTGTTCCCGCATTTGAAGACAATTATCTCTGGTTGATCCACAACGGAGAGTTCGCTGCCGTGGTCGATCCCGGCGATGCGGCCCCTATTCTGACAGCCCTTGATGATATGCGCTTGCGCCTGGTCGCTATTCTACTGACACATCATCATTCCGACCACGTCGGGGGCGTGGCCGAATTAAAGCGCCGCTTCAAGGTTCCCGTATACGGACCTCAAGAATCGCGTATTGCCGAAATCACGATTGCGGTCGATCAAAACGATATCGTGCACCTTCCGGAACTGTGCCTGGAGTTAATTGTCCTCAAGGTCCCTGGGCACACGCTCACTCATATTGCATACCATTCGCAGACTGAACATTGGCTGTTCTGCGGCGACACCCTGTTCGGTGCCGGATGTGGCAGGCTTTTCGAAGGCACACCGTCACAGATGTATGAGTCACTGCAGAAACTTGCGTCCCTGGCTGACAATACAGAGGTTTACTGCGCTCATGAATACACTCTTGCAAATTTAAAATTTGCGGAGGCAGTGGAACAGGGAAATGCTGCTGTAAGGGAACGAATTGCGAACGAGCAAGCCAAACGGAGTAGAAACCTACCGACCGTGCCGTCCAGCATCGGCCTAGAAAAGGCTACCAACCCTTTTCTGCGCTGCAATGAACCAGAAGTGCAAGCTCGCGTGCGGTCTTTGAATCCGTCTTACGGAAATGATGGCCTTGCAATTTTTACCGCCTTGCGTGAATGGAAAAACGTTTTCTGTTGAGGCGCTCTTCATTACAGGTAGTTATTTCTTGAGGTAAATACGCTTGACGCAGCAAAATGCGATTGCGTACACTCCAGACCACTTTAACCGGGCCGACCTATGAACGAGGACGCATGAAAAAAATTCTATTTGCGTTAACGGCAATCACCCTGGCTGCGTCGGCATTTGCCGACGACCTCGCACTTCCCCTACAGCCCGAACTGCAAGCCACCATCACCGATGCGGCTTTTGACCCCAACGATCCTGAACTGCAGGTACTCGGCAAGGAGCAACTCGATATCTGGGAGCGTATTCGCCGCGGCTTCGCCATTCCCGATCTGGAAAGCCCACTGGTGGTGAATCACACCGTCTGGTACGTCTCGCGACCCGACTACATTCATCGCACCACGACGCGCGCATCCCGCTATCTGTATCACGTAGTCGAAGAGCTCGAGAAGCGCAACATGCCGACCGAGCTGGCGCTGTTGCCCTTCATTGAATCCGCATTCAATCCGAACGCCTACTCGACCGCCAAGGCGGCCGGCATGTGGCAGTTCGTTCCTGCCACGGGCCTCGATTTCAACCTGAAGCAAAGCGTCTTCAAGGATGAGCGCCGCAATATTCTTGCTTCCACGGATGCGGCGCTCAACTACCTGCAGAAACTTCACAATATGTTCGGCGACTGGCAGCTTGCGCTGGCCGCCTACAACTGGGGCGAAGGCTCGGTACGCCGCGCCATTAGCAAGAATAAGGCTGCCGGTTTGCCGACGGACTACAGTAGCCTCCACATGCCCGGGGAAACGCGCAACTACGTGCCCAAGCTGCAGGCGGTTAAAAACATCATCGCTACCCCGGACCAGTACAACATCGCGTTACCGAAAGTGGACAATCAGCCGTATTTCGTCACTATCGGCAAGACGCGCGACATGGACATCAAGGTTGCGGCACAGCTTGCCGAATTGTCGCTCGACGATTTCAAGGCACTGAATCCCCAGTTCAACCGGCCCGTAATCATCGGCAGTTCGGACACCAAGATTCTTCTGCCGCAAAGCAATGCTGAGAAATTCAAAACCAACCTGGCGAAATGGGGACGCACGCTTTCTTCATGGACTTCGCATACCGTGACCACGGCACGCGAAAAGATCGAGACCATTGCCAAGCGCTTCGGTACCACGCCGGCCGTGATTCGCGAAGTGAACCAAATTCCGCCGCGCATGCAATTGCGCGCCGGATCGACCATCCTGGTGCCAAAGAATGAACAGGCGAGTATTGCGAAGCGGCACAAAGTCAGCGTGGCTCAGATCAAGTCGTGGAATAACCTGCGCAACGAGAAAGTGGCAGCAGGCCAAACGCTAAAGCTGGAGGTGGCGGCACGCTCATCGTCCCGAAAGCGAGTCAAATCTGCAAAGCCCGTTAGACAAGCCAAGGCAACAACCATCCGCTCAGTGCAGCGCGCGAAAGCTCCCGCGACTGCCTCCAAGCCGGTCCGCAGGAAACAGTCCTGACACGTCGCGGAATGGAAGCATTCACGGCTTCCATTCCGCAAAAGTTGCCGCAATCGCAGCGACCCCCTACAATCTCGCAAGTTTTGAAAATTGCATGTAGACGCCTTGCCTGGTGCGAGCGCGCGTAAGCTGCTTTTCATTACGCTGAAATCGATGTTCGCGAACTTATCCGGAGTCTCAAATGGCATTCTTGCAAGGCAAAAAAATCCTGATCACCGGCCTGCTATCTAACCGTTCCATCGCTTACGGCATTGCGCAGGCATGCAAGCGCGAGGGCGCGGAACTGGCCTTCACTTATGTGGGAGAACGCTTCAAGGACCGCATTACCGAGTTTGCCAAGGAATTCGGCAGTTCCCTCATTTTCGATTGCGATGTCGGCAGCGATGAGCAGATCAATGCCCTCTTCGCCGACCTCGCCAAATCCTGGGACCACCTCGACGGCATGGTGCACTCGATCGGTTTCGCGCCTCGCGAGGCGATCGCCGGCGATTTCCTCGACGGTCTTTCACGCGAGTCGTTCAAGATCGCGCACGACATCTCGGCTTACAGCTTTCCCGCCATGGCGAAAGCCGCGCTGCCGCTGCTGCGCGAAGGCTCAGCGCTTCTGACGCTGACCTATCTCGGCTCAATGCGCGCCACGCCCAACTACAACACCATGGGCCTGGCCAAGGCATCGCTCGAAGCCAGCGTGCGTTACCTCGCCGAGTCGCTCGGCCCCAAGGGCATCCGCGTCAACGGCATTTCCGCTGGTCCGATCAAGACGCTGGCCGCGTCCGGCATCAAGGATTTCAGCAAGCTTCTCGGCATCGTCGCCGCCAATGCTCCGCTGCGCCGTAACGTGACGATCGAGGATGTCGGCAATACTGCAGCCTTCCTCCTGTCGCCGCTTGCCGGCGGCATCACCAGCGAAATCACTTACGTCGACGGCGGTTTTTCGAACGTCATGTGCATCGCAGAATAATTTAGCTGACACGATCTCCCGATTACCTGTACAATGCCGCCTTGTGCAATGCAAAACGCGTTGCACTTGGCTGCAACCGCAAACCGTTTAGCATTTACTTGAAGCCCTCCCGCCTTTTGGTGTCAGCATCGTAGACATCGTCCCGGCGCAAAGCTTTCTGTGCCGAAATCTCGCAGATTTTCTTGTTTGTTTCGTTGGTTGGCGTTGCTATTGATTGTCCGTGCTTTTCATTGCACGGCGCTGAACTATTGACGAAAGAAATTGATGACTTTTGAAGCATTAGGATTACACACGTCCATTCTCAAGGCACTTGACGAAGCAGGCTACACGAAGCCCACGCCAGTGCAGGAACAATCCATTCCCGCAGCTATCGAGGGACGCGATCTGCTGGTCTCGTCGCAGACCGGCTCGGGCAAGACAGCGGCATTCATGCTGCCTTCTCTGCACAAGTTTGCGGCGACGGCAAACGCTGCCGCTCAAGGCGGCAAGACGCCCAACCAGGAACGCCAAGCTGCACGCGCACGCGGCGACCGTCCGCGCTTCCAGCCCGCGCAACCGAAGATGCTGGTGCTGACGCCGACGCGCGAACTCGCGCTCCAAGTCACCACGGCTACCGACAAGTACGGCTCTTACATGCGTCGCGTGAAGGCGGTATCGATTTTGGGTGGCATGCCTTATCCGAAACAGATGCAGCTCCTGTCGCGCAATCCGGAAATCCTGGTGGCGACGCCGGGACGCCTGATCGACCACATGGAGTCGGGCAAGATCGATTTCTCTGAGCTCGAGATTCTCGTGCTTGATGAAGCCGACCGTATGCTCGATATGGGCTTCATCGACGACATCGAGAGGATCATTGCCAAGACGCCGGAAACGCGCCAGACCATGCTGTTCTCGGCGACGCTCGACGGCGTGGTCGGCACCATGGCTCGTCGCATTACCAAGGATCCGCTGGTAGTGGCAATCACGAGCGCATCGAACAAGCATGAGAACATCCAGCAGCGCATGCACTTCGTGGATGACCTCTCGCACAAGAACAAGATGCTAGATCATCTTCTGCGCGATACGGCCATCGACCAGGCCGTGGTGTTTACCGCGACCAAGCGCGATGCTGACATGATTGCCGACCGTCTTACCATCGCTGGCTTCTCGGCAGCGGCACTGCACGGCGACATGAATCAAGGAGCGCGCAATCGCACTCTGAACGCACTGCGCCGCGGCCAGGTAAAAGTACTCGTGGCAACCGACGTTGCTGCACGTGGTATCGACGTGCCGACCATCACCCACGTCGTCAACTACGATCTGCCGAAGTTTGCGGAAGACTATGTGCATCGCATCGGCCGTACCGGCCGCGCCGGCAGGAACGGCCTCGCGATTTCGCTGGTCAACCATGCAGAGCAGATGAACATCAAGCGCATCGAACGCTTCACCAAGCAGTTGATTCCGGTGGACGTGATAGAAGGCCTGGAGCCGAAACGCTCCGCGCCTTCGCATGCGAAACGTAAGCCGGACGGCTGGAAGCCCGGCACGTCGCGCGGCAAGCCCGCCACGCAGCGCACGTTCAGCAAGCCGTCTGCAGCCCCCAAGGGCGAACGCGGAGAATACAAGTCGTCTTCCCCACGCAGCAGCGGCAGCGCACGCCCGTCACAACGCTCCTTCGGCGACCGCTAATTTAATTTAGCATCGTAGAAAAATGCCTTCCCCGCCTTCCAGCGCGGAAGGCATTTTCACGTCCGCCTCCTACGGCATTCATGTCTGGAACCACCACTTCCAGCCAAGTATCAGTAGCGCAACCCACAGGAGCACGATGGCGGCTGCACCCACGTAGCTGACTGGCCTACGATCGCGCCTCTCCATCCACTCCTCTGCCTGCGCCCTGCATTCGCTTACTACCTGCGGCGGCAACAGCCGGACCGCCAGCCAGATGAAGCACGGAAGCAGCACCACATCATCCAGGTAGCCGAGTACCGGCACAAAATCCGGAATCAAGTCGATAGGGCTGAGTGCATAGGCCACGGCAATGATGCACACAGCCTTCGCAATAAAAGGCGTATCGGCATGCGAGCGTGCGAACCACAACATCACGGCATCGCGTTTGATTTGCCTGGCCCAAGTCTTAAGGGATTTCATCATGGTTTTCTCTGCAAACTGCGATCACACGTTGAAATGGCTAGACATGAAAAAGCCGCATTCCACGATGCGGCTTTTTCATGTTCATCCCGTCGCTTGGCAACAGACAAATGGATTCCTATTTTTCCTGCTGCTCCAGCGGACCGCTCTGCTGCACTTCAAGCTTCTGCGAGACTTGCTCGAAATCCTCGAGGGACATTTCTTCTACCTCCATCTTGGGCAAGTGCCGATAGTTCACAAGGCCTTCATTGATATACGGGTCGTGATCTGCCGCCTTGACTTCCTTTCCGTCCGCTGACGCAGGCTGTTGCTGGATCGGGAAACGCCAGTAAATCTTGTCCACCTCGAGGCCGCAGGTTTTCTTCACATGATCCTTCACGGTTGCTTCAATGATATGCGACAGGCGGAAGCGCTTCATCGGCTGCGATTCGATAATCACGGTATACCTGTTTGGACTGAGGCTGATGCAACCGGCGGCGATGCCAACGCCCGTATGGCGGAAATATGAAACGACGGCTTCCGCTACTGCATCGTTTCGTGCCTTCTGCCTGCGTACTCGCCGCACATTCTGAACCATCGCGGCAGCTCCGCCGAATATGATCAACGCGCTGGATGCAATCAATGCCCATATCCATGGGTCGATCGCACTGAGATCAAAAACCATCGTTTGGCTCCTCGCGTGTTATTGATAGTCCAATATAAACATTTGGCAGAACGACAAAATTCGGCGCCCCCCCTATTTTTGAGAGTAAATAGTGTAGCAGCCAAAATGAAAAGTTACTTCAGAGAACCAGCAGAATATGGGGCGATACACAAAAAGATGGTAGATCGGAAGAGCACACGTCTGAACTCCAGTCACATGGTTGC
>JAQSWC010000091.1 GCA_029266815.1 Paucimonas sp. | reverse complement strand
ATTTACCCGAACCCGAAATACCAGTTAAGAGAATAATCCGCATGCTCAGGCGTCTCCTTCCATCGCCTTTTGCTGACGGTCCATGAATTCCTTCAGCGTGTCGATGCCGCGCATTTGCAGGATGGTGTTGCGCACGGCGGCTTCCAGCAATACCGCGAGGTTGCGGCCGGCTTCCACGGGAATGATGACCTTGCGGATCGGCACGCTCAATACTTCTTCCGTCTGGGCATGCGGCGGCAGGCGTTCGTAATCAGATTCCAGAGTAGCGCGGCGTACGAGATGGACGATCAGCTTTAGTCGCATTTTCCGGCGTACCGCGGTTTCGCCGAAAATGGCCTTAATGTCCAGCAAGCCCAGGCCGCGCACTTCCAGCAGGTTCTGCAACAGCGCAGGGCAGCGCCCCTCAACCATGTTGGGAGCAATGCGCGCGAATTCCACTGCATCGTCCGCCACCAGTCCATGGTTTCGCGAAATGAGTTCGAGGCCGAGTTCGCTCTTGCCGAGTCCGGATTCTCCGGTGATCAGTACACCTACGCCTAGCACGTCCATGAAGACGCCATGCATGGTGATTCGCTGCGCCAGCTTTTTCGACAGGTAGACACGCAGGTAATCGATGATCTGCGCCGCCGGCCAGGGCGTGGCGAAAAGGGGAATATTTTTCTGGTCGCAAATCGACTGGATGTAAGGCGGCGCCTGCAAGCCTTCTGCAATGATCAGGGCAGGGGGCTTGCCGGCGACGAGTTCGTCGGTGTGATGCGTCAGCGCGCCGGCGGAAAGGCGGTTGGTATAGGCGATTTCCTGATGGCCGAACACCTGGATGCGGGCTGGATGGATCAGATTCAAGTGGCCGACCTGGTCGGCGGCGGAAGTGGCATCGCCGAAGATCAGGCGTTCCCCGCCCGGAAAGCCAGCTTGCCAGACGAGCTCGAGCGACTCCCGATTGTCATCGAAGAGTTGCTGAATGGTCAGCGGTGTGGATAAGGGCATGATAGGCGTCTCGAGCGACGCCCATGCGTCGCATTAAATTTTGTGCGCGCTCGGCTGCCAATCTACTAGCTTCGCGTGTACGGCGGTCGCGTCGTCGGCAGTCGTCAGCAGAGCCCGGAACGCTTCGTCCGAAAACATTTCCGCGATTTCGGACAGAATTTCCAGATGCTGCTGGGTCACATTATCCGGTATCAACAGAAAGACCAGCAAGTTAACCGGATGTCCGTCGGGAGATTCGAAAGGAATAGGTGTCTTTAAACGCACAAAGGCGGCCAGCGGCGCCTTCAGGCCTTTGATCCGGCCGTGAGGAACGGCAACACCATGGCCCAGACCCGTTGAGCCAAGGCGCTCGCGTGCAAAGAGATTATCCGAAACGACCGAGCGGGCAATGCCGCAGTTGTTCTCGAAAATCAGGCCCGCTTGCTCGAATGCCCTCTTCTTGCTCGATACGTCCAGATCGAGCACGACATTGGAGGAAGGTAAGGATTGGCTGAAATGGTTCATGGTGCGTCGCACAAATTAGCGATTGCACGGCATTATAGGCTTATTTTCTTGCGGCGGCTGAGCCAAGTTATAGACGTTGATCTTTGTGCAAACAGGCTACTGCCGGGCATTGCGCAAATTCGAAGGACGTACACCGGTGGTGAAATTGGTGCGCCATGGATTGATGTCGAGCCCGCCGCGCCGGGTGTAGCGTGCATATACCGACAGCTTTTGCGGTTTGCAGTTACGCAATACGTCCATGAATATGCGTTCGACGCATTGTTCGTGGAATTCGTTGTGCGTGCGATAGCCGATCAAATAGCGCAGCAGTCCTTCCTGATTGATCGGCGCACCCACGTAACGAATCTGAACGCTGGCCCAATCGGGCTGCCCGGTGATCAGGCAGTTGGATTTCAGCAAATGCGATAGCAGCGTTTCCTCGACGATCGGTTCTTCCTGATTCGCATGGAGCAAGCGAGGATCGGGCTCATAACTTTCAACCTCGATGTCGAGCCGGTCCAGCAGGAGGCCTTCAAGTTCACCCATTCTGATTTCGCCGAACGTGCCGGGCGCGCACAGCGATACCTGAACCGGCGCGCCAAAGGCGGCGCTCAGGTCGGCGTGCAGCAGTTCCAGTACGGTTTCATGGCTGCCGATTTTGGACTGATTGAGGGAATTCAGGTAAAGCTTGAGTGACTTCGATTCAACGATATTCGGCGAGTCGGCAGGCACGATGAAGCTCGCGATAGCCACCTGTGGCTTGCCGCGCAGGTTAAGCCATGAAAGCTCATACGCATTCCAGATGTCCGCGCCGAAGAAAGGCAGGGTGCCGTCCAGGCCAAGTTCGATGCGTTTGTCCGCACGCGGAATCGCGTACAGTAGTGAGGCGTCATATGAGGCCGTATAGGCAACCGGTTTGCCCAACGGCGAATCTCCGGGGGTGTTACTGATCGTCATGGCGGTGCTTTCGGGGGCAAATCTAATTTGGCTGGAACGGCTGGTATCGGAAAATGGATTGGAGCTTATTGTCCCGTTCGGGTTCTCAATCCTGCTTCACGCTTTCAGGCGGAAGGGGTTGAAGTCGGTATCGCGATCGTAGTAATCCTCGTTTTCCTTGCGTTTCAGTAAATGGACGATCTTGTAGGTCACCGGTGTCATGACCACTTCCCAACCGGTTTTCAGAAAATACTGGGCAATGATGACCTTCACCAGTTGGTCGTTCGACCAGATGCCGTAGAAGGCGATCACGTAAAACAGGCTGGAATCGACGAACTCACCGCAGATGGTCGAGCCTATCGTGCGCATCCACAAGCGCCGTCCTTCCATCCACACTTTCATCTTGGCCATCACATAGCTGTTGACGAAGCTGCCGCACCAGAAGGCCAGCATGGAACCGAAGACGATGCGCGGCGTATTGCCGAACACCGCATTCAGATGGGTCTGATAATCGGTGTTGAACGGGTCGGAAGCGGGCTTCAATGACAACACGACGGTCGACATGACAGCGGCGAAAGCCAATGCGCCGAACCCCGCCCAGATCACGCGTCGGTCGCGTCCATAGCCGTACACCTCGGTCAGGATGTCGCCGAAGATGTACGAAACCGGAAAAAACAGCACGCCCGCGCCAAAGGTGACTGTGCCGAGAAGGGGCAGGGTGACTTCTGCTGCCTTAGCCGCACCGATCAGGTTGGAGCACAACAGGACGGTGACGAAAGCCACCATCACGAAGTCGTAATAGCGGTACTGCCTGACCGGTCCCGGCTGCATGCGGTTCCCTCTCAGAGAAACAGTTTGTACGCCGGGTTTTCGCTCTCATCCCAATGGCGATAACCGAGTGTGGCCAGGAAGGCGCGGAACTCCTTCATTTCCTTTTTCGGCACCTGCAGCCCGACCAAGATGCGCCCTACATCGCCGCCCTGGCTGCGATAGTGAAACAGGCTGATGTTCCAGTTCGGCGCCATACTGTTCAGGAAGCGCATCAGCGCGCCCGGGCGCTCGGGAAATTCGAAGCGATACATCAGCTCGTTCTTCGCAAGCGGGCTCTTGCCGCCGACCAGGTGGCGAATATGCACCTTCGCCAGCTCATCGTGCGTCAGGTCAAGCGTCTTGAAACCATGCTTGATAAAAGCTTTTGCAATGCCTTTCGATTCGTCCTGCGTGGCGGTCTGGATGCCGACGAAAACATGCGCTTCCTTCTCGTCGCTGATGCGGTAGTTGAACTCGGTCACGTTGCGCGGGCCGACCAGTTCGCAGAAACGCTTGAAGCTGCCGCGCTCTTCGGGAATTGTCACCGCAAATACCGCTTCGCGCGCATAGCCGACGTCAGCCATTTCGGCGACGAAGCGCAGACGGTCGAAATTCATGTTGGCGCCGCAAGCTACGGCTACCAACGCCTGATCTTTCAGCGGTTTCTTGTTCAGCTTGGCACGTTCCACGTAGGCCTTGAGACCGGCGACTGCTAGCGCACCGGCCGGCTCGAGAATGCTGCGCGTGTCCTGGAATACGTCGCGGATCGCAGTGCAAACATCGTCGGTATCCACCACGATCATGTCGTCTACCAGTTCCTTCGCCAGGCGGAAGGTCTCCTCCCCGACCAGTTTGACCGCGGTGCCGTCGGAGAACAGGCCGACATCCGGCAGCGTGACACGGCGACCGGCTTTCAGGCTGCGCGCCATGGCGTCGGAATCGGTGGTTTGCACGCCGATGATCTTGATGTCCGGGCGTACCGCTTTCACGTAAGCTGCGACGCCGGAAATCAGGCCTCCGCCGCCCACTGCAAGAAAAATCGCATGAATATTGTCGGGATGCTGACGAAGGATTTCCATGCCGATGGTGCCTTGACCTGCAATGACATAGGGGTCGTCGAAAGGGTGGACAAAGGTCAGCTTGTGCTTCTTCTCCAGCGTGAGCGCGTGCATATACGCATCGGTATAAGAATCGCCGTGCAGCACAATTTCGCCGCCGCGAGAACGTACCGCCTCAATCTTCACCGGAGGTGTGGTGGTCGGCATCACGATCACTGCACGGCAGCCCAGCTTGGTAGCCGACAGCGCCACGCCCTGCGCATGGTTGCCGGCGGAAGCGCAGATCACACCGCGCTTCAGTTGCACCGGCGGCAAGTGCGCCATCTTGTTGTAGGCGCCGCGCAGCTTGAAGCTGAAGACGCTCTGCATGTCTTCGCGCTTGAAATAAATTCGATTACCGGTCTGCTTGGACAGCGTGGGGGCGAATTCCAGCGGCGACTCGATCGCCACATCGTAGACGCGGGCAGTCAGGACTTTTTGCAGATAATCGGTAGTCATTATTGATGCAGAGAGCAAAGCGTTGAATGAGCGGGTCATTATAATGGACAGGCTATCAACAGCCGGACGGGCCACATAATCGGCGGCGCCCGCCTTTTGCATGATCGAATCCGCGATATACGCATTACTGGATCGCCTGGCCATTCCTACGGTAGGGCTGCCGGCGGTATTCGGCATCGCCTTCATTTCCGCGACCTTGCTCCCCATGGGTTCGGAGCCTGCCGTGTTCGGCGTGGTGAAAGCCAATCCGCCGCTTTTCTGGCCGGCGGTTCTGTTGGCCACGCTGGGCAATACCCTGGGCGGGGCGGTGGATTACTGGATGGGCTACGGCGCCAAACAGACCTTTGCGAAGGAGCGCCGGACGCGCTGGTTCTCGTGGCTGGAACGCTTCGGCGCCAAGGCAATGTTGCTGTCGTGGGTGCCGTTGATCGGCGACCCCTTGTGCACGCTGGCCGGCTGGCTGAAGCTGCCGTTCTGGCCCAGCGTACTGTATATGGCGATCGGCAAATTCCTTCGATACGTGGTGATGACCTGGCTTCTTCTCGAAGTGCCGAACGGCTTCTGGCAAAGCATCGGGCACTGGTTGGGATAGGCGTTCGTTATCCCGCTTTCGCCAGGGTGTCGCACAGGCGCGCCATGATGCCGTGCGCATAACGCGACGACACGCGATCTATGAAGCGCATGAAATCGACCGGAGAATCCTCATTGGCGCCGTCCGATATCGTACGGATCACGGCATACGGAATACCGAACTCGAAGCACACCTGTGCTACCGCCGCGCCTTCCATTTCCACCGCCAGCGTTGCCGGCAATGCTGTCTTCAGCCTGATCATTCTTTCCCGGTTGTCGATGAACTCGTCGCCGCTTGCGATCATGCCGCAATGCATGCGCGGCGAAGCAAGGCCGAACTGCTCGCGATCCTCAGGCGCGATGCGTGTCTGAAAATCCACCTCGAGAAAATCCGTGGCCGCCTTTCTCAGATGCGCCGTCAATGAAGCATCACTCGGAAATTCCGCCAGCCCGGTGAGTGGAATCTCGAAACGGGGGAAAAGCGGCGTGGCGTCCATGTCGTGCTGAACCAGGGAATCGGCCACCACGATATCGCCGACGGCAATCTCTTTCGCCGCTCCACCCGCTACGCCGGTGAAAACGATATGAGTGACATCGAAGCGCTCGATCAGCGTGGCGGCAGTCCCCGCCGCAGCAACCTTGCCGATGCGTGACAGCACGCAGACGCAATCCACGTCCCATAGCGGACCGCAGGCGTAATCGCGCATGCCTCTCTGGATTATCGTCGGCTGGTGCATTGCTTCGACCAGACCGGCCTGCTCCTGATGGAGGGCGCTGATGATGCCGAGGCGGAGTGGACGTGTGTTCATCTGTTTAAAAAATTTAAGAGAAGCGAAAATAAAGCGCCTGACGGTTCGGCGGCACCTCAGCCATCTTCATCGGGCAGCATGTGCGGGTTCCATGCCACCTCCCACAAATGCCCGTCAGGGTCCTGGAAATAACCGGCGTAGCCGCCCCAGAACGTCTCCTGCGCTGGCTTGGCGATCACGCCTCCGGCAAGCCGTGCCTGGCTCATCACCTCGTCAACCTCGCTTCTTGATGCCACGTTGTGCGCCAGCGAAAATTCCGCCGCGCTGCGCTGCTTTACCGGAACGCCGGAATCATGCGCGAGGCTTTTTCGTGGCCAAAGCGCCAATTTCAGGCCAACCTGCAAATTGAAGAAAGCAACGGCGCCATGCTCAAATTCCTTTCCGACGATGCCTTCTGTTTCCAGGCCCAGTCCGTCCCGGTAGAAACGGACCGCGGTATCGAGGTCGTCAACGCCCAGCGTGATGAGGGTGATTCGAGGTTTCATGGTATGAGCAGGACTGGCATGGCAAAAACGGCAAGTTGATTTTAAAGTTGTAAATCAAGAGTTTAGCCTCACGCATTGTAAGGCTGTTACCGCGCCGGGCGGCGCAATCGGCTAAAATGCCGCTTTAGCGTCTCCCGATGTCCCATGAACGCCCCCGCCCAACTCCAAGCCCTGTTGTCGGATGCGCCTGCGGCGCCTGCCCGCCTGCGCGAGATCCCCTATAACTACACGTCGTTTTCCGACCGGAAACACCGTCTTGGCGAAATCGAGCGCCGCCGCGTGACCTCGGACCTCGCCGAATCCGGCGATGCGCATGCCACTCAGCGCAGCGCCAACGTCGGCGCCTTGCTGAATGCCGCCCGAGAAGCCGTCGGCGATTTTGCCGAAGAATTCCGCCAGATGGCCGAGCTGCGCAAGCGCGCGATCAAGGTGCTGGGTCGAATTACGCAGAAAGACAACATCAAATTCGACGGCTTGTCGCGCGTCTCGCATGTGACGGACGCTACCGACTGGCGCGTGGAATATCCGTTTGTCGTGCTGACTCCGGACACGGAAGAGGAAATCGCCGGGCTGGTGAAGGCCTGCTTTGAACTGGGCCTGACCATCATTCCGCGCGGGGGCGGCACCGGCTATACCGGCGGCGCCGTGCCGCTGACGCCGATGTCGGCCGTGATCAATACCGAAAAGCTGGAACAGCTCGGCGCAGTGGAGATGATGCGCCTGCCCGGCGTGGACCGCGACTATGCGACCATTTATTCCGGCGCGGGTGTCGTCACCAAACGCGTATCCGATGCGGCAGAGAAGGCCGGTTTCGTGTTCGCAGTCGATCCGACTTCGGCGGAAGCCTCGTGCATCGGCGGCAATATCGCGATGAATGCCGGCGGCAAGAAGGCCGTGCTATGGGGCACTGCGCTCGACAACCTTGCGAGCTGGCGCATGGTCGATCCGAACGGTGATTGGCTGGAAGTCACGCGCCTCGATCACAACCTGGGCAAGATCCACGATGTGAAAGTCGCGCGCTTCAAGCTCGAGTGGACCCATCCGGCAGAGAAGGGCAAGATCAATCAGCCATTCAAGAGCGAAATCCTTGAAATCCCCGGCCGCGTATTCCGCAAGGAAGGTCTGGGCAAAGACGTTACCGACAAGTTCCTCGCCGGTCTGCCCGGCATCCAGAAGGAAGGCTGCGACGGCCTGATCACTTCAGCGCGCTGGATATTGCATCGCATGCCCAAATTTGCGCGCACAGTCTGTCTCGAATTTTTCGGTCAGGCGCGCGATGCGATTCCTTCAATCGTTGAGATCAAGGACTATCTCGATTCGGAAACCAAGAAGGGCGGCGCAATTCTTGCCGGGCTTGAACATCTGGATGAGCGCTACCTGAAGGCGGTCGGTTATGCCACCAAATCCAAGCGTGGCGTGGTGCCGAAGATGGCCCTGTTCGGCGACATCGTCGGCGACGACGAGGATGCGGTGGCGCGCGCGGCATCCGAGGTGATCCGCATCGCCAACACGCGCGTGGGCGAGGGCTTCGTCGCCGTCACGCCCGAGACACGCAAGCGCTTCTGGCTCGATCGCGCACGCACCGCGGCGATCGCCAAGCACACCAATGCATTCAAGATCAACGAAGACGTCGTGATCCCGCTCGACCGCATGGGCGAGTACACCGACGGCATCGAGCGCATCAACATCGAACTCTCGGGCAAGAACAAGCTGCAGCTGCTGGCCGAGCTGGAAACCTTCTTTGCTAGAGGCAATCTGCCGCTGGGCAAGAGCGATGACGGCGAAGGCGACGACATTCCCCCGGCGGAATTGCTGGAAGACCGCGTCAAGCAGGCGCTGGACCTGGTGGGGCAGGTGCATGCGCGCTGGTCCTACCTGTTGTCGCATCTCGACACGCGTCTTGCCGATGCACGCACCAGTCTGGCGAAGCTCGGACTCGACAAGCTGGACACCGTGTTCGATGCGCGCCTCTCTGGACGTCCCGAGACCACGCTGTTCGACCTCGTGCAGGACCGCACGATTCGCCTCTCGTGGAAGCACGAACTTCGTGTGCCGCTGCGCCAGATATTCAACGGCGCCGCCTTCAAACCTATCCTCGAAGAATGTTCCGCGATCCACAAGCGCGTGCTGCGCGGCCGCGTGTTCGTTGCCCTGCACATGCACGCAGGTGACGGCAACGTTCACACCAACCTGCCGGTGAATTCGGACCATTACGAAATGTTGCAGGATGCGCATGCCGCTGTGGCGCGCATCATGAAACTCGCGCGCTCGCTCAACGGCGTGATTTCGGGCGAGCATGGCATCGGCATCACCAAGCTCGAATTCCTGACTGAGGACGAGATCAAGGACTTCCGCTCGTACAAGGAACGCGTCGATCCGGAAGGGCGCTTCAACAAGGGCAAGCTGCTGAATCTGCCTAATTTTCCGGCTGATCTGCGCAATGCCTATACGCCGTCATTCGGCCTGATGGGCCATGAATCGCTGATCATGCAGCAGAGCGATATCGGCGCGATTGCCAACAGCGTGAAGGATTGCCTGCGCTGCGGCAAGTGCAAACCGGTGTGCGCAACGCATGTGCCGCGCGCCAACCTGCTTTATTCGCCGCGCAACAAGATCCTGGCGACTTCGCTACTGGTCGAAGCTTTCCTTTACGAGGAGCAGACGCGCCGCGGCATATCGGTCAAGCACTGGGAAGAGTTCGAGGATGTGGCCGATCACTGCACGGTATGCCACAAGTGCGTGAACCCCTGTCCGGTCGACATCGACTTCGGCGATGTGTCGATGAACATGCGCAATCTGCTGCGCAAGATGGGGCAGAAGTCGTTCAAGCCAGGCACGGCGGCCTCGATGTTTTTCCTGAACGCGACCGATCCGGCCACCATCAACGCCACGCGCCAGGTGATGATCGAATGGGGCTACAAGGCGCAACGCCTGGGCAACGCCGTGCTGACGAAGTTCGCGAAGAAGCAGACCAAAAAACCGCCTGCGACGCATGGCAAGCCGCCAGTCAAGGAGCAGGTGATCCACTTCATCAACAAGAAAATGCCCGGCAACCTGCCGAAGAAAACCGCGCGCGCATTGCTCGATATCGAGGATGACAAGATCATCCCTATCATTCGCAATCCGCAGGGCACTAGTGCCGACACCGAGGCCGTGTTCTACTTCCCTGGTTGCGGCTCCGAGCGCCTGTTTTCGCAGGTCGGCCTGGCAACGCAGGCCATGCTGTGGCACGTCGGTGTGCAGACCGTGCTGCCGCCTGGATACCTGTGCTGCGGCTATCCGCAGCGCGGCAATGGCCAGTACGACAAGGCCGAGAAGATGGTGACCGACAATCGCGTGCTGTTCCACCGCATGGCCACCACGCTCAACTATCTGGATATCACGACCGTGGTGGTGTCGTGCGGCACTTGCTACGACCAGCTCGAGGGCTACGATTTCGAGAAAATATTCCCCGGTTCGCGCATCATCGACATCCATGACTATTTGCTGGAGAAGGGCGTGAAGCTGGAAGGCGTCAGCGGAACGCGCTACATGTATCACGAACCTTGTCACAATCCGATGAAGATGCAGGACTCGGTGAAGACGGTCAATGCGCTGATTTCCACCACGGACAACGTCAAGATCGAGAAGAACGAGCGATGCTGCGGCGAATCGGGCACGCTGGCAGTTTCGCGTCCTGACATCTCGACGCAAGTCCGCTTCCGCAAGGAAGAAGAAATGCGCAAAGGCGCCGACAAGTTGCGTGGTGACGGCTTTACGGGTGAAGTCAAGATATTGACCTCCTGCCCTTCTTGCCTGCAGGGGCTGACGCGTTATAACGATGATTCAAGTACCAATGCAGACTACATCGTGATCGAGATGGCGCGCCATCTGCTCGGTGAAAACTGGCTGCCCGAGTATGTCGCGAAGGCGAACGACGGCGGCATCGAACGGGTGCTCGTCTAGTGACGAAGTTCGAATCCTGCGAGCTGTGCATGCAGCCGGGAGGCGAGGAAGTGTGCCGAAACGATGTGTTTCGGATCGTGCTGGTCGACCATCCGCACTATCCCGGATTTTGCCGGGTGATTCTGAATGCGCATGTGAAAGAAATGACGGATCTTTCGCGGGATGAACGCAATGTTCTGATGGAAGCGGTATGGAATGTCGAACAAACCGTGCGCGACATCATGCAGCCCAAGAAGATTAACCTCGCCAGCTTCGGCACCCTGGTGCCGCATCTCCATTGGCACATCATTCCTCGATACGAGGGAGATGTGCATTATCCCGATCCGATCTGGGCCAAGCCTAAGCGCATGGTGACGGATGAGACGCTTGATGAACGCCGTTCCAATCTGCCAGCCCTGAAAGAAGCGCTAATGCAGTCCGTCGCGTCGCAGCTCTGAACCGGCGACAATTTTAAATATCCCATGGAAGACCAGCACGTTCCCGCAGGAATTACGCTCCATAAGCAATCCCGAACCCTGGAAATTGCCTACGCGGACAGTACAACCTTCCGATTGCCATTCGAGTTTTTGCGAGTCCATTCCCCGTCCGCAGAGGTTCGCGGACATGGTCATGGTCAGGAAGTCTTGCAAATCGGGAAACGGAATGTTGTTATTACCGCGATTAATGCTGTAGGCAATTATGCAATACAGCTTCATTTTTCAGACGGCCACAACACCGGCATCTATACTTGGTCTTATCTGTTTCAATTGGCTCACGAGCAGGAAAGCCTCTGGCAACGATACTTAGGCAAGCTAATAGAAGCGGGCTATACCGAAAACTCGGGTAGAGGCTAGTCCGCCACACTTTTGCGCCAAATCAAACGGTTTCATGCAACTATTTTGTGGTTGCGTGAAAGGTTCGGTATTCTCCTTATGTTCCTGTAGGCAATGCCTGCCCTGTTCGGCATGCGGATGCACAGAAAGAGAATAAAAAATGAAAGAGACATCGATGCTGGTCCGTCTGGCCCGAGTCGCCAGGCGGCATCCCAAATGCGCGGTACATCAGTACGCACGCCTGCAGGCGGCTGCGCAGAACGAAGGGAACATGGTGCTGTTCCTGGATGCGCTTTATGAGCGCTTCTTCGTGCTGGAACAATTAGGCGAGGCGAGCACCCTGCTTGGCGAACTCTATGAAGGCATGCAACTGGCCGAACAGCATCACCTGCCTTCGCATGCCGCTCGCATGATGGAAGCCATCGGCCGCGTGCGCTATACGCGCGGCGAATACGGCGAGGCGATGAAATACTGGATGTCCAGTATCGATACCGCCATCCTGGCCAACGACATTCGCGTCGGCGTGAATGCGCGCATCGGCCTCGGACAACTCTTCAATGCCTATGGCGATTACGAGTCGGGCACGCGTTTCCACCGCGATGCGGTCGAACTGCTGAAGCAGATCGATGACGACTACCTGACCTCCAAGCTGGCGATCAATCTGGGCGTCAACCAGTACGAAAGCGGCGAACTGCAGGAAGCAGAGAAGGAATTCCAGCGCGGCGTCGAAGCGGCGGAGCGTGGCGGCTACCGTCACTACGCAGCGGAAGCGCGATGGAAGCTCGGCTGTATTGCTAATGATCGCAGCCAGCTCGCAGAAGCGGAGACCTTGGTCCGGCAGGCACTGAAGGAGGCGGTTGCTTGTGGCTATACCTGGCTGCAGGCCGTGTGCTATCTCACCTTGGGCGATGTGCTGGTCCGCGGTAAAAACATTCCCGACGCGGTGCTGGCTTATCGCGATGGGCTGGCTTTCTGCGAACGCATGAACATGCGCCACCAGGAAGCCATCTTCCATACCAAGCTGTCGCAGTTGGCCGAACAATCCGGCAATCTGGATGAGGCGCTGCGCCACGCGCGCCGCCACCAGGAAATCGAAACCGAGCTGGCCCGGCTGAAAGCAGGCAACCAGCTTCGCGATCTTAGCCATTATGACCTGTCGCAAAAGCCGGCCGGCGAACGCCTGCTGGAGCTCTCGAACCGCAACTGGAGTTCCGACGGCAGCAGTGCTACGGCACTGCAGGAAATCGCCACGGCAGCCCTCGATATTCTCCAGCTCGATGCGATCACGCTCTGGCTGTATTCCGCTGATGGCGAGAAGTTGTTGCTACGTTGCGGCTGCGTGCGCAACGACGGCGAAACGCGCCTGATGGAAGAGGACGTGGTGCTTCGCAGGAGCCAGATGCCTTCCTACTTCGAATTGCTGAACCGCCAGCACGAAGCACTGGTTGTGCATCACGGACGCTTGCATCCGGCCGCCAAGGAACTGGAGAAGTGCGAGCTGACCCGCAATTGCCAGTCCAGCCTGGAACTGCCGCTCGACTGGCAGAACAAGACGGCGGGTTTGTTGCGCTGTGAAATGCGTAACAAGCAGCGCAACTGGAACCATGAAGATGTGCTGCACGCCAGCCACATCGTCAAGCTGATCGAGCGTATCGAATACGAGCAGCAGCTTCGCCGCATCAATGAAGAACTCGAGCTGCGCGTGCAGGAGCGCACGCATGAACTCGAACTGGCCAAGAATTCCGCCGAACAAGCGACACAGGCAAAGTCGATGTT
>JAQSWC010000090.1 GCA_029266815.1 Paucimonas sp. | reverse complement strand
GAAAGGAGGGCACCATGACTTTCTCATGATCGACGGACCACAGCCATTCGGCAATGCCGCCGGCGGTCGATACGGCGAGCTCGCCTTTCCCACCGGGGCGCACTATCTGCCTCTGCCTTCCCCGTCCTGTTTCCACGTCCGCGAAATACTGAGCGACGCGGGCATCATCCTGCGCAATGCCTCCAGCGAGCGTCCCTATTACGACGAACGCTTTCTTCTGCATGCGCCTGAGGAAAGGCTGCTCATCAATGGCAAATGGCAGGAAGGGCTGATACCGCATGACGGACTCCCACCCTGGGAAGTCGAAGAGCAGCGCCGCTTCCTTGCCGACATGGAGCGTCTACGGACGGCGCACGGCAAGGACGGCAAGCCGGCTTTCACCTTGCCCAGTGCCTTGTCGTCAAACGATCCGCAGTGGCGTGCGCTCGACGGGATCACCATGAAGGCATGGATGGAGTCTCACGGCTTCCGCTCGCCGGCATTGCATTGGTACGTCAACTACTGCTGCCGGGATGATTACGGCGCACGTTATGACCGGGTCTCCGCCTGGGCAGGCCTGCATTATTTTTGCGGACGCTCCGGCGAAGCCGAGAATGCCGAAAAAGGCGCATGGCTCACCTGGCCCGGCGGGCTGCAACCGCTGGCCGACGTGCTGGCCCGTGCCTGCGAGGGCAGGAGGAGGAACGGCACCGCCGCGCGCATCCGTATGGGCGGCAAGGGCATCGAAGCAACGTGCATAGAATGGATCAACGGCCAGCCGCGCAGCTACACCGTTCATGCGCGAAAGGCGATCTGCGCGATGCCGCTCTTCGTTGCAGCGCGAGTTGTCGAACCGATCGCTGAATTCGGCTTCGACCCTGAAGCGCATATGCCCGCTTATGCGCCATGGATGGTGACCAACTTCCTGATGAAGGCCTTTCCGCAGGAATTGCCGGAAGCGCCGCTTTCATGGGACAACGTGGTCTATGGCGAGCCGGGCCTGGGCTATGTCGTCTCGACCCATCAGGATGTCCGCGTGCGGCCACCGGAAAAAACCGTGTTCACCTCCTATGCCGCACTCACCGACCGCACGCCGGAAGAAGCACGCAGATGGCTGGACGGCGCTTCTCCCGGCGAACTGCTTGAATTCGCTGCGGCAGACCTGAAAGCTGCCTACGGCTGGCGTTTCGGCACGTGTGTCGAGCGAGCCGACATCACGCTGCGCGCGCATGCGATGGCTACGCCACAGCCGGGGTTTCTCGCTAATGAAGGATTGAAAGGCCTGCGCGAAGCCGACGGCGTATTGCTCTTCGCGCATTCGGATTTGTCGGGATTCTCGGTGTTTGAGGAAGCCGCGTGGTGGGGATATCAGGCGGCGTTACGGGCTGTGGCCTAGATTCGCCACCTTCTCTGCACAAGTTGACTATCGGGCTCGATTTAAATGAGCACCTCATTTGTACCGGGTTCTTAATAGGCCTACAGAACCAAACTTTTAAATTTTTCCGCCATTAAATTACATACCTCATCAGCTCGCACTTTCTCTTCCCCACCATGAAATCAATTTACTCGTCATTTTTGATTGCAATGCTTTGCCTAAGTTTTTGTGCGCAAGCCGGCGCCACTCCCGCTTCAGATAGCTGGAACCAGTGGCTCTCCCGGAACACCGCTCCCGTTTCTGATGACAGCGCCCGCACGGACTTCGCCGATCTAGCCTCTTTCGGCGAGGCGATCAAGGGTACGAAGATCGTCTTGCTCGACGAGCAGAGCCACGGCGAGGAAAACGTATTTGCACTAAAGGCCCGTCTCGTCAGGTATCTTCACCAGGTTCACGGATTCGAGGTGCTGGTGTTCGAGAGCGGGCTGTACGACATGGACCGCATCTGGCGTACAGCCGATGCCTCCAATAGCATCATGTTTCAGGCGCCGGGCAACCTGTTCTTCCTCTATGCAGGCAGCCCGGCAATCCGGGAATTGCTGGGTTACGTCCAGTCGCACAAAAGCGGCCCGACTCCGTTGATCCTGACCGGCATGGATAGCCAGCATTCGGGCCGGTATTCGAACGAATTCCTGCTGGCCGATCTGGCGCAGCGGCTGGAAGCGTCAGGAAACAAAATACGCAAAGACGGGTTCTGGGCAGATTTTTCATCGCTGACCCGAGACCTCTTTTCCATGAAGCGGACCGCGCCTGAAGCGCGAGTCCGATTCGCCTACTTCAACTTCATCGGAAAATTGCAGAACGAACTCTCCGAGCGCAAAGACCCATTCTGGTACCGGATTCTGGTAAGCATCGAGGATCAGGCCCGCCGCCAGTGGGGCTTGAAACATGAACAGCGCAGTGCGGTGATGGGAGAGAATCTCGCCACGCTCATCCGGCACCGGTATCCGGGAAAGAAGATCGTCGTCTGGGGCCAGTTCGTCCACCTGAACCGCGCAGGGCTTCCAGCCGGCGGCAATGTCGGCCATGCGGTCGCGCAGGAATTCGGGCAGCAAGCCTATGCAGTCCATTTCACGGGCAACAAGGGAACTTACTATCACTTCTTCAATGCCCAGAATACGCCGGTGATCAGTTTCCCGAGCAAGAACATCGAGAGCCTGCTTGAACAGCAGCCGGGGCCGTACAACTTTACCAACTGGCGCAAGCTACCCGAGCATCTGAAGACAGACACCACCATGCAGGCATCCCTCTTCCATTATCTGCCCGACGGCTTGCTGGATCTGCCCGGGCCGAACTACATTTGGCAAAAGCGGATCGACGGCACGTTTTATCTCGACAGGATCACCAGCATCAAGCCGTAGCCTGGGGCCTACTTCAGCAAGTCCTTCCTCGGGAATTCCCACTGCGGAATATTTCGCCTGCATTCGGGCTTTTCAGCCCGTTCGATATCCATCGAGGTGAAATTCGATTGCGGCACGTCGCCGAAACGCAAGTCCAGCGCCGTGCCGCCACGAATCGACGGCATGCGCGCAAACCGCAGCCATGCTTCGACATGGCAATGGCGGTCTTTCAGTCCGCGCAGATGCGAAAGGCTTTCCTCTTTCTGCGACACAAACTGCACCGCATCGCCGCTGGGCGATAGCGGGCCGGGCCGGAACGTGGCGGGGCAGGATGCGGCCGGCATGATATCGGGCGCGAGGCTCAGCATGCCGGTACGCAGGCGATAGAGATTTTTTTCCTCGTGGCTTTCGATCGAGGTGAACTTCCAGCACAGCGGATTGGAGGGAAATGCAACCATCGCAACATCAAGCACGCTGCTGCCGGCGTCTTGCACGTGGAGCCTTTTCACGACGATCTGCGCTCCGGTTGTCGCCGCCCATCCTTGCAATACGACGAATCCTGCGCTGAGCGAGGCAGCCGCCAACAACCCTGCTCTGCCGCGCTCCCCTGCGCCGCGCTGGAAGAGGCCGGCGACGACACCCACCGTGAAGAGGCCGGCCAACGAGCCGGCCACAAGATGTCCCTTGAAGGTAAAGTAAGCGAGCACGCCCGCGAGTGCCGCCAGCAGGAATGCTCGCCCCACGCGCGGGCGTATCGTCATCGCCATCGGCACGCCGAAAGCCACCCAGAACAGCGGCTCGACAATAAAGACCAGGTCACCGTAGAACCAGCGCGAGTCGATTGGATGAAAAGGATGGATGCCATAGACGTTCAGGTAATCCATCATCAGATGCAGCAGCAGTCCCGCGCCTAATGCGGAGGCAAATCCAATGCGGGCGTGCCGACTTTCCTTCAACAGGCGCCTTGCAGCCGGCCACAATGCCCATATCACCAGAGCCAGCAGCAAGGCCTGCGGGAGGACGAACAGGAGCGTATGCGTGTGTCCTCGATGATGCAGCAGGTAGCCCAGCGGTTTTTCTATCAGCGGCGTCAGCAGCAGGTCGGCGTCGGGAAGGTTACTGGCCAGCGCACAGGCCGTCAGCAAAAGCCGGCGGCGCGTCGATTGTGATGAGGTTTCGTTCTCCGGAGGCAGGCACCGGTGAACGAATTCACCGGCGCCCAGGCCGACTATCGAGTGCGTGAGGTTATCCATCGGCGAATCTTATCAATCCGGCATAGGTTTGTCGGAACTCCTCCTTCCCCTTCAAGGGGGTGAAGCAGGGGTTTCGTGAAGCATGCTTCACGCCTGCGTAACCGCCTGGCCTTGCAAGGGCAGGTGTGGACAAGTTGGGATGGGGATGGGTTTCTTCCGCTGAGGGTTACGACCCATCCCCACCCTAGCCCTCCCCTTGAAGGGGAGGGAATTTAATAAACCGGGGCCGGATCAATAACTGCGTCTGCGTAAAGTGCGCCCGTGGTCGTATCAGGAGATCTCGCTCAGCAATTGCGCCAGCCTGCGTGTATCCACCGGTTTGACGAAATGATGATCGAAGCCGGCATTCAATGCGCCCTTGCGATCCTGCTCTTGCCCATATCCGGTCACGGCCACCAGCACTGCATCCGCGGCACTAGGATGGGCACGCAGGCGGCGTGCAAGTTCATTGCCATCCATGCCGGGCAGGCCGATATCGAGCAGGTACACATCGGGCTTTTCCTCGCCGGCGCGCGCCAGGGCTTTTTCGGAGCTGTGCTCCACCACTACGTCGTGCCCGAGCGTCTCGGAAAACATCGCCAGCATGCGGGCTGCATCGACATTGTCGTCCACCACCATGATCTTGAGCGGTTTGGCAGGAGCTCGAGGAAGGGCGTCATGGTGCTGCGCCGTTGCCCCAGCTTCCTGTTCCGCCTGCAGGGGCAGGCAGATCGTGAACCGGCTGCCTTTGCCGGCACCTTCACTGAACGCCGTGACGTGGCCGCCATGCAGTTCCACCAGGCTTTTCACGAGGGCCAGGCCGATGCCGAGCCCGCCCTGCGAGCGGTCAGACGTGCGCTCGGCCTGGGCGAACAATTCGAATGCGCGCTGCGTCAGATCCGCGCTCATGCCGATGCCGTTGTCGGACACGGTCAGCATGACATGGCCGTCCTGCACTTCCATGCGCAGAGAAATCTGTCCGCCCTCGGGCGTGTACTTGGCGGCATTGTTGAGAATGTTCGCCACCACTTGCACCAGACGCTTCTTGTCGCCCATCACGCTGGCCGATTCCGGCGGCATGTGCACCGCCAGATGATGGCGGCGTGTTTCGATCAGAGGGCGCACCTGCTCAATCGCATCCGAGACGATGCGCTTGGTATCAAGCGTCTCCTTTTCCAGCGTCACGAGGCCGCGGGTAACGCGCGATACGTCCAGCAGGTCATCCACCAGGCTGGCCATGTGCCGCGCCTGGCGTGAAATGATTTCACTGGTCTGCTTGACGCGCGCCTCATCGAAACGGCCCATCTGGAGAATGTCCGCTGCCGCCTTGATCGGCGCCAGCGGATTGCGCAGTTCGTGCGCCAGCATCGCCAGGAATTCATCCTTGCGACGATCCGCATCCCGCAAGCGGTCTTCCGCCTGCTTGCGTTGCGTGATGTCGATTGCCACGGCCAGCAGACTCCCGGACGGCTGTTCAGAGTGTCCCTTGATCAGGCTGACCGTGACGCCTACCCAAACGCCGGTGCCATCCGGCCGCAGGTATTGCTTCTCCAGCTCGAAGGCTTGGCCATCCCGCATCATTTGTTCAAGCAGAGACAGGTTATGCCCGAGATGATCGGGATGCGTGAATTCCTGCATGTAATGACCGACGATTTCCTCCCGGTTCCTGTCGAGGATCCGGCAATACTGGTCATTCACCCGGAGAAGTTGCCCGTTCAGGTCGGCCTCGGCAATGCCCACCGCCGTCTGTTCGAAAATCGAGGAGAGATGCGCCTCGCTGTCACGCAGCGCCGCCTCTGCGTGCTTTTGTTCCGTAACGTCGTCGAACACGCCGATGTGGCGGCTCCATGCGCCGAACGCATCGCGCTGGCAGGCGCTCATGCTGACGATATGACGGACCGCGCCATCCGGAAGACGGATGCGGTACTGGGTGTGCAGGCGGCCGTCGACTTCCAGCGCAGCCTCGATTTCCCGGCGCACGCGTTCCACGTCGTCTGGATGAATGCGGCTGAAGTAGGCTTCCGCACGGCGCGCTTCTTCGGCATTGAGGCTGAAAATTTCCTTGGTGCGCTGCGAGCTTTGCACTTCGTTATTGGACATGTTCCAGTCGAACGTGCCGAGGCGAGCAATCGCCAGCGCATTGGCCGACTTGGTTTCGCTGTCCTTCAAGGTTTCCACCGAGCGCACGCGCTCGATATGTGCCCACGAACGTTCGACCACTTCCTGCACGAGCAGGATCTCTTCCTGGGTCCAGCGGCGCGGCGAACGGTGATGCACCGCCATCATTGCCGCAAGCCTGCCTTCCTTGACGAGAGGACAGGTGATGATGGCCTTGATGCCGATGGCATTGAACATGTCGGCACCCTCATGCGGCGCAAGCTCGGCATCGACATCATTGATGATCAGCGTTCGCCCTTCGCGCAGGCCTGTTGCGGCGCGCGGCCCGAAGAGGTCGAGGGAATACACGCCGGCGGTAGTCGAAATGCCGTCGGCGTTCCAGTCGTCGCGGATGGTGAATCGGTCATTGTCGTCGTCCACATCCGCATAGGCGCAGCGCGATGCTTTCAGGTGCTGTCCGAGCAGGCGCGTGGTAGCAGACATGACGGCATGTGGGTCGGAAGCGGAGCGCGTCAGTTCGCCCAGCGCATCGAGCAGGCGCAAGCGTTCCTCCACCTGCTTGCGTTCCGTAATGTCGGTGCCGGTCGGCGCTATGTAGAGAATGTGTCCGTTGTGGTCGGTCACCGGAGCAAGGATCAGGTCCACCACACGCTGGCTGCCGTCGGCAATGAAATACGGCGTCTCCTTCCTGAAGATCTTGCCGTCTGCGGCAAGCGCACTGGCGGCCTTGATCATTTCCATGAGTTCGCCGGAGGGGCTCCACCAGCCGCATTCCCAGAATTTCCTGCCGATCACGTCTTCACGCCTGAAGCCGCAAGCTTCGAGTGAGACGTCATTGGCTTCCAGGACCGTGCCGTCCAGCGCCATCACGCCGGCGAAATAGGAGCCTTGCTCGAAAAAGACGCGGAATTTTGCGTTGGCTTCCGCTGCCGCCCGCGCTTCCGCCGCGGCCGTCTTCTCACGCACTTCCGCATTCTTTCGCTCGGTGATGTCGGCGGCCGTGCCCAGCAGGCACCGGGCGCGGCCGTCGCTTCCGCTCTGCAGGTAGCCTGTCATTTCAATCCAGCGCAACTCGCGGTCATTGCCTCGATAGAACCTGCCGGTGAAATGGAAGCGTTCGTCGGTTTCAATA
>JAQSWC010000089.1 GCA_029266815.1 Paucimonas sp. | reverse complement strand
ATCAGCGCCCGGTCCGATTTACGTTGTTCTTCCAGCGCGGTCGCTTCTGCCTTTTTCTTTTCTTCTTCCTGCGTACGCTTGCGCTTTTCTTCCGCGGTGAGCGGGGCCGCGATCACGCGACGCGTGACTCCGTCCTTGCCCATTTCCCGCATCTCGCGATTGGAACATTCTGGGATGGGGCGGTCGGAAGTGAGAGTGCGGCCTGAGGCGTCCTTGCACATGTAGATTTGCGCACTGGCCGGCAGGATGCAGAATGCCGACAGCATGGCCACGCTGCCCACCGCAAACATCTTCTTCATATCTCTCCCCCAAGGAAACCGCCCATTAACGCTCGCCCAACGGCGCGCACTCTCAGGCCGGTGCGCCGTAACGGTTGCGGTAGTTTTCCACCGCCGATTTGTATTGTGATAGCTCGGCGCCGGTACCCGCATCGGAAATATATTCGAACAAGTCGTTCAGATTGGCAATCGAAATTACAGGCATGTTGTAGTTAAGGCTGACTTCCTGCACCGCGGAACGCGCGGACAATGCCTCGTCCGGACCGGAACGCTCCATGCGATCGAGCGCTATCAGCACGGCACAGGGCGTAGCGCCAGCAGCGCGGATCAGGTCGACCGATTCCCTTACCGACGTGCCCGCCGATATCACATCGTCAATGATCACTACCCGGCCCTCGAGCTTTGCACCGATCATGGTGCCGCCCTCACCGTGAGCCTTGGCTTCCTTGCGGTTGAACGCGAAAGGAACGTTATGCCCTTTTGCGGCGAGAGATACCGCCGTAGCGGATGCCAGCGTGATGCCCTTGTAGGCCGGCCCGAACAGCATGTCGAACTCCACGCCCGAATCGAGCAGGGTTTGCGCATAGAAGTCGGCCAGCTTTCCCAGTACGCTGCCGTTATTGAACAGGCCTGCGTTGAAAAAATAAGGGGACAGACGGCCCGCCTTGGTCTTGAATTCGCCGAAGCGAAGCACCCCGGCGGAAACCGAAAATTCAATGAATTGCTGACGTAGATTGCTCACGATGGCGATATCCCTCGGTTCAGGAGAAAAAACGCGCCGGCGTCGCCGGCGAATGGATGCATTTTAAATCCTTCTCACGACGCCGCTGTAAAAACCGCGCCATGCTGCGTCGTTGGGCGGTTTAGGGTTATCCTACGACCGTTGAATTGAAGGTGTTGAATATGCTGAAGATTGTGTCCGCTAACCTGAATGGCATCCGTTCGGCCGCCAGAAAAGGTTTTTTCGACTGGATGAAAAGACATGATGCCGATATCGTCTGCGTGCAGGAACTGAAAGCGCAGGCCGCTGACATGACGCCGGAAATGCTGAACCCGCATGACTATCACGGCCACTTTCACTATGCCGAGAAAAAAGGTTATTCGGGCACCGGCATCTATAGCAAGCAGGAGCCGCTGGATGTGCTGACCGGCTTCGGCTGTGCGGAGTTCGACGCCGAAGGGCGTTATGTGGAATGCGATTTCGGCAAACTCAGCGTGGTGTCCGTCTACTGTCCCTCGGGCTCGTCAAGCGAAGAGAGGCAACTCGCGAAGTTTCGCTTCATGGAAGCCTTCATGCCGCATCTGATGGAGCTGAAGGCGCGCGGCAAGGAAGTCGTGATCTGCGGCGACTGGAATATCGCGCACAAGGAAATAGACCTGAAGAACTGGAAAGGCAACCTGAAGAATTCAGGCTTCCTGCCGGAGGAGCGCGCATGGATGTCGCAGCTCTTCGACGAAGTGGAATGGGTCGACGTCTTCCGCCGTATCGATATTCGGCCCGACCAGTACACCTGGTGGAGCAACCGAGGGCAGGCCTGGGCAAAGAACGTCGGTTGGCGCATCGATTATCACATTGCGACACCCGGCATCGCGGCGACAGCAAAGGCCGTGTCGATCTACAAGGACGAGCGCTTCTCCGACCATGCGCCTTTAACTATTGAATATGAATTGCTTCGGTAAGCGCCCAACCGGGATGCCGGACTTCACGCCTCTGACCATTGAACCTGACAAACCCGGTTCCCTGTCGCCTCCGGCTACAGCGCCGTAAGGCACCTTCCTACTGAAAGAGCGCGTTGATGTAGCGAGTGCCTTCGGGATTGATATTGGTTGCAAATACCCCTGTCCGGAAACCCTCCATTCCCTTCAACAGGCAGTAAACGACTCGCCCTTCAAAGAGCAGCTTGTGGGATTGGTTCTGGAAAAATACATCGATCGCCACGGAGCATTTTTCACCTACCGGCAATGGCGCTTCCACCATCACGCAAACACCGTTGAGCGAAATATCGACGGTTCTTACGTCAAAGCTTCTCTGCCCGTTCAGCACCAGTTTGCCGGGCTTACGCAGTGGGCGCCGAACATGAGTCCTGGCCTGGCTATCGCCGCCCAAATTAAAACCGGACAATGTCTCCATGGTTGTCTCCTCTTATGTCTCGCTTGAAACCAGGGTTCGAAGGTTATCTTTCTGCGCGAGTTTTATATTGAATGACAGTCAGATTATGCAGACGATGCTTTGCAGGAGTAAGCCTTTTGAGGGGTACGCTGATACCCCCGAAAGTTACCCCAACGTATATACGGATGTCAACGAACCGAAATGGACGACAGAAAACACAAAACCCGCGTCTTCATTGAGAAGATAGCGGGTTCGTGGACTTCTTTGAATCTCTTAAAACGAGTATTTGGTGGAGGCGGCGGGAATCGAACCCGCGTCCAGAAATCCTCTACAGCCAGTTCTACATGCGTAGTGCAGCCTATTGGTTTTAACCCTGCCGACGCGGACGCACGCGCTTCGTCAAGACGAGCTACCTATTTTTAACGCCATACCAAGTAGCCCGATATGACGCGATTCCCTGTGAATGACTCTACTGCTGTTGCCAGCCCGCCCCAGAGACAAGACGGTGTAGAGCTAAGAAGTTATTAAGTTCTTAGGGGTTTACGCTGCGAGAGCGTAAGATTCATCGTTTGCAGTTATGCATTTCCGGTTGGTTTTACGAGGTGACCAGCCCTCGGCATGCCCTGCACTGCTTTGCAACCCCTGTCGAAACCAGGTCGCCCCCAGTGTGGATGTTTCGACTCATAGTTGGTCATGCTCTGGCGTTTTTCAAGATGTTTTTACAGTTTCTTGAAAAAGAAAGAATGATTGGCGCGGCTGGCGGGGATCGAACCCACGACCCTTGGCTTCGGAGGCCAATACTCTATCCACTGAGCTACAGCCGCATGAGAGGAAACGGGAGGCTGAAGGATACCGTTTTTCGCCTTGGCCGTCCATGTAAAGCACTTGGTTTCCGTTTCAATCAATGACGTTTCCGTCTATAATCGCGGGTTTGGCGGGCTTTTCGCGGCTGAAACCGCGCCAGCTTCTGGTTTTCATGGCCGCCGTGAACCGGTTTTGAAATTGCACTGAGGGAATAATGAGCGACGCACACAATGAACACGAATCCGTGATCAAGACCCCGAAACAACTCGTAGCGGCCGTAATCGCCGCCTTCGTGGTGCCCATCGTCTGTATCGTTCTGCTCGTGGAGTACGTTGCCAATGCCCCGAAAACCGGTGCCGGTTCGGCAGCACAAACTGAGGAAGCAATTGCCGCGCGCATCAGGCCGGTCGCTGACGAAGGCTATACATTGAGAGATGCCAATGCACCGAAGCAATTGCAAGCCGGCGTAGATGTTTACAAGGCTGCATGCGTTGCTTGCCACGGCGCGGGTGTCGCAGGCGCTCCCAAGGTCGGCGATGCAGCAGCCTGGACTGGACGTATTTCGCAAGGCTTGGATGTTCTAGTTTCGCACGCGGTAAAGGGTTATCAAGGCAAGGCAGGCATCATGCCGGCAAAGGGCGGCAACCCCGATCTGGATGATGCCGAGGTTGCCGGTGCAGTCGTATATATGGCAAACCAATCCGGCGCGAAATTCAAGGAACCGGAATTGAAACCTGCTGCCGCTCCTGCAACTCCCGCAGCAGAAGCTGCTGCACCCGCACCCGCTGCTCCTGCCGCAGCCGCACCGGCTACTGCACCGCAGACCGCACTTGCTGCAGATACAGGCAAGAAAGTGTATGACACAGCCTGCATGGCTTGCCATACAGCAGGCATTGCCGGCGCTCCAAAGCTGGGCGACAAAGCTGCTTGGGCACCGCGCATCAAACAGGGCTCAGCAACTTTGTATGAACACGCTATCAAAGGTTTTCAGGGCAAGGCTGGCGTCATGCCTCCGAAAGGTGGTGCCAATGCGTCTGACGAAGAGGTGAAAGCGGCAGTGGATTACATGACTGCAGCCGTGAAATAAGACTCAAGTACAAATAAAAAAGCCGACCAGCAGGTCGGCTTTTTTATTTAGAGTTCGGGATTGATCAGTAGCGGCTGGAACCGCTAGTGCCGTAGCCTCCTCCCGAGCTGGAGCCATAGCCTCCATACTGCCGGCCCTGCCCCGGTGCCATTGCCTGCTGTTCGGCTACGTAAATCTCCACGCGCCGGTTCTGAGAACGGCCCGACTCGGAAGTATTGGAGGCAATAGGCTCATAGGAGCCTCTCCCATCAATTTGGAACCGGTCAGGCGACACGCCACGCGATACCAGATACTGGCGTGTCTGCGATGCACGGTTAACTGACAGGGGATTATTGACTGCGTCGCTACCGGTGCTATCGGTGTGACCCACAATTGTCACTGCAGTGGTGGGGTTTTCAGTCAAAGTAGATGCAAAGCGATCCAGAATCGGCCGCAGTTCCGGCTTGATATTTGCCCGATTTACATCGAAAGAAATGTCGGTAGGAATATCCAGCTTAAGGCGGTTATCGGCTGTTTGCGTTACTTCGATACCTGTGCCTCGAGTAGCTTGTTCCATGACCTGTTTTTGGCGCTCCATGCGCGCCGTCCAGATATTGCCGATTACTGCGCCTGCCACGCCGCCGAGCGCAGCACCCTTAGCGGCGCGCCTTCCGCCGCCGTCACCGGTAGCGGCACCTATTACAGCGCCAGCGCCCGCGCCGATACCGGCACCTGTAGCTGTTCCCCGCTGCACGGGATTCATTTCCGCACAAGCACTCAAGAACAATACCGAACTCAGGCCGACCATAGTCAATTGCTTACGCATCATGATGTCCTCTTGTCATTGAACTACTGTTTTCGACACAAAGACCAAGGCGCAAGTTCGCTGACTTACATTTGGTTAAGTCTTTTGTTTTTTGCGAAGAATCCAGTACCCAGCAGCAACAATGCCTGCCACAGCACTCACGCGCAAGGCGGGTTTCAGAAGCCGTTTCGATGAGAGCGCGGACAGTGCGGTGGCTGCCAACGGCATGGCGACCTTGACGATAGAGGATGTATTACCTGTACCAAGGGCATTGAAGACTGTGCTCGCAACTGCTTGAAGCGGGCCGAAAGGATTACCCAGCGTCGTAGCTACACCGCCCTTCAACTCTTGTGTTCCAGCCTTGATGGCCTCGCGGCACGTGGCACCGTGCTCAAGTAATTCCTGTTTTCGCTGCTCAGTGGCATTCATGATTGAAATCAAAGGAGCGCATCGCGATCGGCGCGCAGTTCCTGAAGCGTCGTGCGCATCGACAGTCCACCACGTGCCACCAGTTTATGCGCCGACAGAAAAAGAATGGCCGCAAGAAGTGTATAGGCACCTGCCATGAGCGCGAGAATCTTCCATCCCATCGATTCCCAGGCAAGCACGACAATCAGAGCAGACCATCCCAGCAAAGCAAACGCGGACGCGAGCGCACCGAATGCCAGGAGCGCCGCAAGTTTTGCAAAGTTGCCTTTTACTTCGGAAAACTCCAGTGCCGCGAGTTCAATACGGTTCAGCAACAGTCCAAGGCCATTACGAAACAGCATGGTTATGCTGCTCATCACTCCCAACGTGCTGCCTCGTCGTGCATGCTGCGCTTCTTCCGTTGCCACTATTAAAGACCGCCTCTATTTGCGAGCGATCAACATGCCGACCAGCAAGCCCACGCCTGCCGAGACGGCCACGGCTTTCCATGGATTCTCGCGCACGTATTCATCGGTGGTCTTGACCACTTCCTTGCCGGTTTCTACTGCCGCCACCTGCACGTCCTGCGCTTTCGCTACTGCGGTGTCCAACATGGTCAATCCTTTTGCGATGAGTTCATCGGCACGGTCGCCGGTAGCCGAGGTGGCCTCGCGAAACAACTCCTTCGCGTCGCGCACGAGAGAATGCATGTCATTGCGCACGGTCTTGATGCTGGTCGGTTGCATATCGAACTCCTGTCATGAATGGAATTGAATAAAGTCATCATACTGAGGCGTCAAGCAGCATGCAAGTAGTTGGCGCAAGCCTGCTGCTTGTGCCGCTGTCAGTCGAATGCACGTTTGCGGCGGAACTGTTCGGTCGCATCCACCAGCGCTCTAAGGGTACCCGGCTCGAAGGCTGCGTGGCCCGCGTCAGGCACCAGGTGAAATCGCGCCTCCGGCCACGCCGAATGCAAACGGAATGCAGTCTGCGGCGGACATACCATGTCATAGCGCCCTTGGACAATCACGCAGGGCAGATGACGAATGCGCTCCACATCGCGTATCAGTTGATTTTCCTCCATGAACGCCTGGTGCAGCATGTAATGCACTTCCATGCGCGCGAGGCCCAGGCTGACCTCGTCGGCACCGAATTGCGCCACCGATGCCGCATCCGGAATGAGAAACAGCGTACTTCCCTCGTATTCGCTCCAGGTGCGGGAGGCCGGTTTATAAATTGCCGGATCGCCGCTGAACAGGCGCTTTGCGTAGGCTTGAAGCAGATCATCCCTTTCTTCCTCCGGGATGTCCGCGGTCAGCCTATCGTGCGCGTCAGGATAGAACCAGCGCATGCCATTCAAAAACCAGTCGACCTCCTGCTTGCTGCAAAAAAATATCCCCCGCAGCACGAAGCCGAGACAGCGTTCGGCATGCGCTTGGCCATATGCCAGCGCCAGCGTGGAGCCCCAGGAACCGCCGAACACCAGCCATCTTTCTATGCCGAGCAAGGTGCGGATGCGCTCGATATCCTCGATCAAAAGCTGTGTCGTGTTGTTGCGGTGTTCGCCCAATGGCCGGGAACGGCCGGCGCCGCGCTGATCGAACAGTACAATGCGGTAATGCGCCGGGTCAAAGAAGCGCCGCTGGTTGGGATTGGTGCCGCTGCCCGGGCCGCCATGGAGGAACAATACGGGCTCGCCGTTCGCCAGCATGCCGCTTGCATAGGGCTCGATGGGCGGGAAAAGAATCGAATCAGGCGAGAAATTTTTCATGTTTGTATTTGAGGCTGGGGGCGGCATCAATCGCTCCCTAGATAAATGAACTTGAACAGGAAGAGTGCTGCAATTATCCATAATATGAACGGCACCTGTTTTGCGCGTCCGGTGGCCAGCTTGAGAGCAGCGTAAGCAATGAATCCGAAGGCAATGCCATTCGCTATCGAATACGTCAAGGGCATAATCAAGGCGGTCAGCACTGCGGGCACGCTCTCGGTGACATCGTCCCAACTAATATCGGCGAGATCACGCAGCATTAGGCACGATACGTAAAGCAGGGCCGGTGCCGTGGCATAACCCGGCACCGCTGCAGCCAAGGGTGCGATGAACAGGCAGGCCAGAAAAAGTAGAGCGACGGTGACTGCAGTCAGCCCCGTGCGTCCGCCTTCCTGCACGCCGGCTGCGCTCTCGATGTAGGCCGTCGTGCTCGAGGTTCCCAGTGCCGCACCGGCGACAATGGCCGTGCTGTCCGCCAGCAGGGCCTTGTTCAAGCCCTTCATTCCCCGCCGTTGAAGCAATGCTGCGCGCTGCGCCACACCGACCAGGGTGCCCGTGGCATCGAACAGTTCAACCAGAAAAAACACCAGCACCACGTTGAGTATGCCGAACGACAGCGCGCCCATGATGTCGAGCTGGAACAGCGTAGGTGCAATCGAGGGCGGCATGGAAAAGATGCCGGTGAACCGGTTACCGGCAAATGCAAAACTCATCACCGTTACCGCGGCAATGCCGATCAACATAGCGCCGCGCACTTTCAATCTATCGAGCGCGACTGTAAGGAAGAAACCGAGGATGGCCAGTACGGTTTCAGTCTTGTGCAGATCGCCCAACGTGATGTACGTAACCGGATGCGACGCAATGATGCCTGCATTCTTCAATGAGATCACAGCGAGGAAGAGGCCGATGCCGGCGACGATGGCGGCGCGAATCGAAGGGGGAATGCCGTTGATGATGACTTCGCGCAGCCGCACCAGGCTGACTGCGATGAACAGACACCCGGAAATGAAAACCGCTCCAAGCGCCGTCTGCCATGGCAGCCCCATTCCCAGCACCACGCCATAGGCAAAGTAGGCATTCAATCCCATGCCTGGCGCCATGGCAATTGGGTAATTGGCGTACAGACCCATCACAAGGCAACCCACGGCGGCTGCAACGCAGGTAGCGACGAACACCGCATCCTTGGGCATGCCTGCCTCACCCAATATCGCTGGATTGACCAGAATGATGTAGGCCATCGTCAGAAATGTGGTGATACCTGCCAGCAATTCGGTGCGGGTGTCGGTATTGTTGGCTTTGAGCTTAAAGACGCGATCGATCAGCGACATGCGATTCTCCCTGTTTTATTTCTTCTCTATGTCTTCCTGTTCGACCGTTACTATAGCTGAGGCTGCACCTGCACTTGGCGAACTAACATGCGCGCCTCAACTCTAAATGCCTGTGTCATTTCAGGAACGAGGCCTATCATGCCCAGCAGCACTCTAGATCCCGACTATTTGCCAGAATCCGACCGGCGGCTCGGCAGAGGACATGGCACCGGCGCATTAGGCCCGAGCGACAATTCCGACAGCGGCAGCGATATCCAGGGAGGAATCGGTTTTAGCGATGATCTTGATATCGGTCTCGACCGCGGCACTACTTCGGATCCCGAAGAAAGCGCGGCAGCGGGAACGGCAGGACCGGATCTGGGTGACTATGATTTGGATTCAGATACCGACAGCGGCGGCACAGGGGAACGAGCTTCCGCAGGACGGGATACCGTGGTACGGGATGGACAGGATATCGGCACCGATCGCATCATTCGCGTCAGCGATTTGTCGGATGATGCCTTGAACTTCGACGACGAAAAATAAGAGTAAGGGTTGTGGCGTCATTCATCCTGCGGCTGTAGGATGAAATCGGTCAGCAACACGTTCTCTATGTGCGCATCCGGATAAACGGCGTTGACGGCATCTCGCAGCATGCCCTGTAGCGCTGTCAGGCCTTCCGCATTCCGCAACTTCTCAGGCTCTGCAGTTGCCAAGGCATGCCTTAATACTTCCCGTACTTCTTTTTCATTGCGCCTTACCCAGCTCGCATTTGAACCTGCAGTTTGTACCGAAAAGTTGGCAAGCATGGCGTACCCCTGGTTGTGCACCCGCATGCCGGTGAACTCGGTATAGGCAATGTCCGGTTGATAGGTCCGCTTCGGAAGTTTGACCTGCGCCCAGACCAGCAGGAACGCCATTACTATCAGAAAGAGCGCGATGCTCAGGATATAGGCGAGGCGATTGTCGTTACCAGACTTCTTATCTGAGGAGGACGAATCTCTGGCGATGGGCTTTGCGACTGACATGGCGAAAACGCTGAATGACTGTGCAGCCAGTATAAGATTGCTTCAAGGCAATTGCGATGCAATTCAGCTAATAGCATCTGGTCTATCTCAAGCTTTCATCAATTTCCAACACGTTTCTGTATCAGGATCCACGGTTTCACCACCACAGCCCATGGCATCGCCTCCTCATCCAGCCACTGCTGCGCCTGCGCATCCGACATCTTCGCCAGGCTGCCTTCGCACAGCCAGCGCGAGACGGATTCCGTGTCGTCTCCTGCCATGCGCGCTGCAACCTCGATCAAGTCGAGCTTTCCATCCACGATCAACACATGGCCGCCGGCGAAATGCCGGAGCAGTTCGCTCCAAGGCATGCGCGACGTTTCCTGGTTGAGCTGCAGGCGAAGCTGTTCCAGCTTTTTTTCATGAATCTGCATAAAAGCCTTCCAAAATCCTTGGACCGAGTTCCCTGTGAAACCTATAACTGCCGGATCGTCGTTGCCCTGACGATCAGGCTCTGCTGGCGAAAACGTTTTTCAAGCATGATCCTGTAGGCGCGCCACCAGGCCTCGTCCAGGTTGTCCGCCATAACTTCATAGATCACTACATCGTCATGCACGGCTTCTCCCTCCTCCCGCCACAGTCCTGCAGCAGGAGCGCGTGTATACGCAGTCAGGCCGCCGAACCGGTTGACCAGCTCGCTGCTGATTTCTTCATACCTGTCCCTGTCGAAACGATTTCCCTCGTTGTCGTACAGTGGAAGCAAAATCTGGATCAGATGCATAGTCGGAATACTGGAAAGAACAGTGATGCGGGATTTCCGGCTGCTTCCCCGGACGCCGTATGCGATAACAAGAATCAGGCGACTTTAGGTTTCTGTAGCAAGGCTTTCAGGTTTGCCAGCCGGTCCTGCGGTTTCAATACTTCGTCATCCGTCGGCACCGCATCGCCTTCGTCCAGCTTCATCTCCTTGATGAAGCGCGACACATCGCAATGCACATGCTCCCTCGCGCGCTTGCGCTTCTTGCACCACGTGATGTGAAGGCTGCGCTGCGCACGCGTGATGCCGACATACATCAGCCGGCGCTCTTCCTCGATGCGCGCACCTATTGTTTCAGCCGGCGCATCCGGATCGCCTTTGTGCGGCAGGATGCCCTCTTCTACGCCCACCAGGAACACATGTGGAAACTCCAGGCCCTTGGACGCATGCAGCGTCGACATGCGGACCGCATCCGGCTCTTCATCACGGCCTTCCAGCATCGTCATCAGCGCCACCATCTGCGTCAGCTCCAGCAAGCTCTTCTCGGGATCGGTACCGAGCT
>JAQSWC010000088.1 GCA_029266815.1 Paucimonas sp. | reverse complement strand
CTCCATCAGTCAGGGCCGCATAAAAGATTGTGCGCCCATCAGCCGTTACAGCAGCCAGCTTTTCCAGGGCGTCGTCATCCGGAATCATGTCGATGGAACGCTTGGCATCATCACCGGCAGTGATGGTTAGAGACTCGATGTTGTCGCCGCGTCCGTCGAAACTGAACTGCTCCCTGAGCTTTTGCTCATTGACTGCACATCCGCTCGCTCCAAGCGTGCATATCAGAAACAACAGGGTTAATAACGGCTTTCGCATGTTAAAAATCCATCATCAATAGTAAGCAGATCGGCTTACAACGTTCCACCTGTATTTCGCAATGCAGCATCGACAACCAGCGTGGGTTTGCCCTACGATCTACGTTGCTTTAATTCTAGATGTCATTCGGTAAAAAGCGAGGTATGTTTTCCATGCGCCAAGTCAAGGGAAAGGATATCTCCGGCCACACTCCTTTCATGAAAGGTTCTCTCATGCGTCTCTTCGTCCGTCTGATTGCTCCGATTGCACTGTGTGCAGCACTGCTGCCCGCGGCAGGCGCCGCAACCGATAAGAACAATCCACAGGTCATCGGCTGGGTTCCTCCGTACGGACTGGAGGCTTCCGCCTTCGCGATCCATTCGAATCGCAAGATCGGCAAAAACTTGACGCGCCTGGGCCTACAGCTCTGGAATCCGACTGCGGACGGAAAAGGCGTAACGTTCGCGCCGATGGATGCGAACGGCACGCTGGTTGCCCCGGAATCCGTGATTCGTTTCCGCGACTGGGCACGCGCGCGCAATATCAAGGTGCTGCTGACCGTGTATAACAATTCGCAGGTGTTGGGCAAATGGGATTGGGATTTGGCACGCCGCGGCTTCAAGGACAATCGTTCAGCATTCGTCAACGCCTTGATCGCTGAAATGGACAAATATGAGCTCGACGGCATCGATCTCGATCTCGAAGGTGAAGGCGACCATGACGGCGACCGCGTCGCCTACGCAGCCTTTGTCAAGGAACTGTCCGACGCCATCCGCCCCCGCGGCAAGCTGCTGACGATCGACACCTTCCACAGCCCTTGCGCCAACGCGCCCAACATGAGCTGGTGGAAGGATTGGGTAGGCCAGATCGATACGCTACACAGCATGGGCTATCAAGATTTGTACGAGGCCAGCGAAGACACCTTCACCCCGGCCGGCAAGCCCGTCTGCGAAAATGGCTCGCACATCTTCAAGTACAGCTGGCAGCTCGCTTACGGCATGAAAGCCGGATACCGTGTCGACCAGATCGTGCTCGGCCAGCCGACCTGGCTCGGCAAATGGGGCAAGGCTGGAAAAGAAACCGATACGGTCTCGCATATCAAGGCTGCCCAGGCTCTGGGTGCGGGCATCGCGCTGTGGGACCTGCAGCTCGGCGCTCCTGAATGGCGCACCGATGCCACCTGGGACGCGGTGAAAGCCCTGCGCACCAAACCCGGCACCGGCTGGAAATTGCTCAAGTAATGTACGACATGCGGCAGCAGGCAGTCCCCACGGTCTGCTTGCTGCCTTCATCACCCAAGACCAGCGGAGAACAAGATGCAGCTCAAGCGCACTAGGCGCGCGCTCCACCGCATGCACGGTTTCACCGCGCTCGAATTGATGGTTGTAGTCACCATCATTGCGATACTGTCGGCGATGGCCATTCCCACCTTCCAGGCGCGGACCATACGCAAACAGATAGAAGCCGCATTGCCTCTCGCGGATATAGCTAAGAAGCCCGTTTCCGCCGCATGGGCTGCCACCCAGGACTTCCCCGCCGATAACTCCGCTGCCGGTCTGCCGGCCGCAGACAAAATCGTGAACAACTATGTCAGCCGCCTCTCCGTGCAGGATGGCGCGGTCCACATCACGTTCGGCAATCGGGCCCAGGCGCCGATTGCCGGCAAGGTGCTCACGTTGCGGCCGGCGGTCGTTGCGGATGCGCCCGTGGTGCCGGTGGCATGGGTATGCGGCAAAGCTGAAGTGCCGGAGAAAATGACACTACAGGGCGAAAACCAGTCAACGGTGCCAGATATCTATCTGCCGCTCGAGTGCCGGCAACTGAAGAAATAGTTTGCTCTTTCGCCTGCCTCGTACCGTGCAGGACGCGTTTCCGCAAGCCTCGTTACAATGGCGGCTTCCATCAGCGAGGAGAAGCCATGTCCATCACCATGCACGCCGCATCGGTTCCCGTCTTTACCCGTTTCCTCAATGGCCTTGACGCCATCCTGTCCAAGGCTGAAGCGCATGCCACTGAAAAGAAAATCGATCCGTCGGTGCTGCTGCAGGCTCGTCTTTATCCCGACATGTTTCCTCTGATACGACAAGTGCAGATCGCGGCCGATTTCGCCAAGAGCGTATCGGCGCGCCTCGCCGGCGTGGAGGTGCCGTCTTATGAAGACAGCGAGCAAACTTTCGAAGAACTGCATGCGCGCATCGCCAGGACTGTCTCGTTCATACAAGGTCTGGATGCGGCATCGATCGACGGCAGCGAAGCGCGCGAGATTCTGCTACAGCCCGGGACGCCGCGTGAACGCCGTATGGTGGGGCAAGACTATCTGCTGCATTATGGACTTCCGCAGTTTTTCTTTCATGTAACCACCACATACGCGATTCTGCGGCACAACGGTATAGAAATCGGCAAGCGTGACTACATGGCGGCATGAGGTTGAATTACCGCTATCTGCTGACCATCTGACAGCCGCTCACAGGCGAGCTGAGTGAGTAGAAAAGGGAAAAAGCAAGCCACACAATCATTGATGTGGCTTGCTCACAATCTCGAAGAAACTTTCGTGTTCTGGAACAGAGAGACTTCCGTTCAAGCGATCAGTGATGCCTCTCTTGCTTTTTCCCGCCGCCGGCACCCTGGCGCGAGCCTGCTTTCACGTGACTCATCGAATCATGGCTGCTCTTGGCGCCCTTGCCTGCCTTTCCGTCGGCGGATTTTGCTTCTGCTTCGGTTTTCTCGTTCGCTTTGCTGGGCGAGCTGCTTCGGGTATTAGCCATGTCATGTCTCCATGTGTTGATCGGACATGGAATGGACAGGAGGCGGGCTTGAATAATTCCCAACATCGGCAAACAGAATTGTGTTCGTTTTCAAACAGGAAAAGTGCTGCTCACAAATACCGGCAGCAGGGGCACTTTTTTCTTTCCCGCTTGCCTAAGTTTCTCTGTTTCAGGAGGACTCATGTTCATTCGTCTTTTCAGGATTCTGCGCCGTACCGGGCGCGATCTGGTTGCTCTGCTGCTCGCATGCCGCCATCCGGATACACCCGGCGCCGTCAAGGTAGGCGCCGTATTGCTGTTCGCCTATCTCCTGAGCCCCATCGACGTCCTTCCTGACTGGTTCGCCATTTTTGGCTGGACCGATGACATTCTGGTCGCTGCCTTTGGCGTTCCCTTCCTCCTGAAACATCTGCCGGCGAATGTCTTGCACGACGTACGCCTGCGCGCGCAGGGTTGGCTTTCGCCCCGGTAAATCCATTAAGCTCACGGCTTCTCGAGCGAAAGTCTTGGCCGTGAACGACAAAACATCAAGACAGGTAAAGATCTACAAGGTCCGTAACGGGGATGTGAAACTGCATGTGAGCGTGTCAGGTGAAGGCATGCCTGTTCTGCTTTTGCATGGCTTTCCCGAAAACCACCAATCGTGGCGGCATCAGGTTGCTCCGCTGGTGGAAGCAGGGTATTCGTCATGGACGCCCGATCTGCGCGGCTATGGACTCTCCGACATTCCTTCCGGAAAAAAGGCTTATTCGCTCGCCAATCTCGTTTCGGATGTTGCAGCCATTGCGAAATGCACAGGTTGTCCGCGTCTTCATGTAGTGGGACATGACTGGGGCGGCGTCATCGCGTGGCAGGTTGCGGCGGAGCATCCTGACATCGTCGCCAGCCTGACGATCATGAACGCGCCGCACCTGCAGATCTACAAAGAAAAACTATGGCGTAGCCGCCAGTGGCTTCGCAGCGCATATATTGCCTTCTTCCTGCTTCCCTTCCTGCCCGAACGCTGGCTCTCTAAAAATGGCTTCGCCAACTTGAGACGCATTTTTTTGCATTCCCCCGTCAGGAAAGGCTCATTTTCCGAAGAGGACGCAGAAGGATATGTCCAAGCCCTGTCGCGGCCGGGTTCGCTGACCGCAGCCTTGAACTATTACCGCGCAAATCTGGCCTTTCCGATCAAGCCGTCGAAACCCGTCACTGTGACCGTGCCTGCATTGATTGTCTGGGGCGAACAAGACGCGGCGCTCGACCTTTCTCTGCTGGACGGCATAGACCGCTTTTGTTCACAGAGCGAAATCCGGCGCATTGCCGATGCAGGCCATTGGGTTCAGAACGAAGCGCCGGAGGAAGTCAGCAGCGCCCTGCTCGATTTCCTCAACCGGCAAGAAAAAACACTGCCGGCTATCTGACGATTTTCTTGTTTTCGCCAAGCGCATCCGTATTGCCCGTGACAATGCCCTTGGCAAGTCCGTACAACCTGACGACGGCACTGCCGGGAGAATCCCAGTATTCCGCCTGCGTGACTGTGACCTTCATCAGCACCAGGTCGGGATCGTCGAGCCCGTTCGGAAACCACGGCTTGATCCAGGGCGTCCACAACTCTGCCATCTTCGCCTTGTCCCTGACGATTTCTCCGGTGCCTGATACCGACAGATAATCCTGCTTGTCGGTGCGCGAATAGCTGAGATTGATATCGTGGTGGGAATTCATCTCCTCTACCTTGGGCGAAGAAACCGAGGTGAAGAACCACAAGGTGCCGTTGGCATCCATTTGCAGGGTCGTCATCGGACGGCTGCGCAGCGTGCCCGACTCGTCCTCGGTAGTCATCATGGCGAACTTGATGTCACTGATCAGCTCGGCAACCTTCTGCAATCCTTCGTCGCGCTGGGTTTGAATATCCATGTCCTCTCCTTCAATCAGGCTGACTCAGAATTCTGTGTGAATCCCGCTTCTCGATTAGAAGAGTGTCAAGCTCACCCGGAGTTCCCTGTGCATGAAATGCATGGATGCATGGCAAAAGAAGCTTGCTAGAATCAACCCGGCAGTTTCCTTAAATAACTACCGGGAGAAGGAATGAACAAGAAAATATCTGGATTCACCGTCCTGCTGGCCTTGTCTCTCACTGCGCTTCCCGGCTTTGCCGCGGACCTGTGTGCCGGCAAAACACCTGGCACCTTCACGTTCTATGATCGTGAAATCAGCCGTGACGATCCCTTGCCCAAGCCGGTGACTCAACTGGAGTTCGGCAAGCCTATGTTCGCACTTGCCTGTCTGACCGACAGCGTCGGCCCACAGCCCGCGGGCGGTAAGCAATTTCGCGTGGTGCTCTACGTGAATGGCAAGCAGTTCGGCAGCGTATTCCGGCCGCAATTGTCGGTCGCGCGAAAAGATGTCATCCTCGCGATCGACGAAGACTTCGGCGATTCCATGAACCATATGATGGATGAAGGCACACATGAATTCCGGCTGCAGGCGGCCTCCGAAAAACCGACCGGCAAGCTCGACGTCACGATAGATTGGAAGAACGACGTTGCCTATATTCAACAGCTGCGCAAAGCAGGCTATCTGGCCGACGGCCGTGTGCAGGTGACCAAATAATCAACGATCAAGGGAGATGACAATGATAAGCAGACTGGGCGCGAATATCGCGGGCGTGATTTTCATATTGGTACTCATCTGGCTGCTGGCGCCGTTCGCCTCGGTTCCGGCCGGACACCGTGGCGTGATGACGACCTTCGGCAATCCTTCCAATGAAGTCTTGTCCGAAGGCATCCACTTCCGCATTCCGATTGCGCAGACACTGAATCTTGTCAACGTCTCCATCCAGAAAGGCGAAGTAGAAGGTGATGCCGCGTCGCGTGACCTGCAAACGGTGCATACCCGCGTAGCACTCAACTATCACATCCGGCCAGAATCGGCCGTTGCCGTGTTCCGAGATCTCGGCAACGAGCCCGGCGAACGCATCATCATTCCTTCAGTACAGGAAGCAGTAAAAGCGGTCACAGCGCGTTTCACGGCGGAAGAGCTGATCGCCAAACGAACCGAGATACGTGATCAGATCGTCATGCTGTTAAAGGAGCGACTAAGCCGCCACGGCATTGTGGTCGATGAATTCTCCATCGTGAATTTCAATTTCTCGAAATCGTTCAACGACGCGATCGAAGCGAAAACCACCGCTGAGCAGCTCAAGCTGAAAGCGGAACGCGATCTTCAACGCATCGAGGTGGAGGCCAGGCAGAAGGTGACGCAGGCAAAAGCAGAGGCCGAGGCACTTGCAGCTCAGCGTCAGCAAGTCACACCGGAGTTGATTCGTTTGCGCGAAATGGAAAACCAGCGGATGGCGATCGAGAAATGGGATGGGCGTCTGCCGAACGTTTCCGGAGGAGCCGTACCCTTCGTGAACATCAAGTAAGCGGGACCGGTCTTTGGCTCCGTCGGAGTGCTATGCATGTTTGGCGGAGCTGGATGAAAGGCGGGCTCACCCGCCTATTTTCATGCCCTTATTTGAAGAGCGGCGCCACCACCGCCGGCATGCTTTGAAGGATAACGCGGCCTTTCTCCGGCCATTCGGCAAAATGCAGGTTCACAGTCTTGAATATTGTTGAGGACTCATCCGGGAAGGCACTTCCAGGCTCCACTGGAAGCGGGACAGGGGCTGCGTTGGCGCCGGCAAAACCGGCGTTCACTTCACCGACTGACGGATAATAGGAAAAGCGCACACCGACGCACTGTCGATCTCTGAATGAAGGCGCGCCGGCATACCGTAGGTAGTTTAGCGCCTGGTCGCAGGCTGCACGCAAGTCGCTGATGTCATAGATGCCGTCTGGCCGGGGAATGATAGAAATACGTGGATGCAGCTCGTAAAGCCCGGCTCGGCGATTCAAGAGCAGGCGCGCATTATCGTCGTAAGCCGACTTCAAAAAAGGAAATACCGCTCGCCCAGCCGCATCGAGAGCCAGACTCAGATTGCTCGATGATCCGGATAAGGTCAGCACGACGCCCTCCAGCGATGCATCCCTGCTCCTGGGGGATACCTGGTAGTGCTGCTGGATCAAGTGCTTGGGCTTGCCGTACTTCTCGAAACGTATCATCTGCATGTAAGCGTCGCGATAGCTGACCCACTCGCTGCCCCGAGTGGTTGGCTCGCTGGCTGCAGCTGCATTTTCCGCTCTCTTCCGAGCGCCTTCCGCGCCAAAAACAGGCGCACACGCTCCCGCCGCCAGCAGGATCAGCAACGCGAAAATGGAGGGGAGGCGCAGGGAGCTCATGTCGG
>JAQSWC010000087.1 GCA_029266815.1 Paucimonas sp. | reverse complement strand
GACTCAAGAATGTGCCTCGGGAACGCAAGCCGAGGGGTTGCCGGGGCCGGCTCTCTCCGATGCATGTCTCAACAGTGCCTGGGCCGGAAGCACAATCCCGTTCTTCACCGCCGTCATTTCGGCCAGGATGGAAATCGCGATTTCGGCGGGGGTTTTGCTGCCGATATGCAACCCTACCGGTCCATGCAGACCGGCGAGCTGAGCGTCCGCCAGGTCGAATTCACGCAGGCGTTCGCGCCTTTTTGCATGGTTGGCGCGCGAACCGATTGCGCCCACATAAAAAGCGTCCGATTTCAGTGCCTCCATCAGGGCGAGATCGTCCAGCTTGGGATCATGGGTCAGCGCCACGATCGCAGTGCGACTGTCCGGCTTCATGTGAAGTACCGCGTCGTCCGGCATTTCATGCAGTAAATCGACGCCGGCAACGTGCCAGTCGGCGCGGTATTCCTCGCGTGGGTCACACACCGTCACTTGGTAATCCATGCCGGTGGCCACTTCGGCGAGGAAGGCGGACAGCTGCCCGGCTCCTATCAGCAGCAGGCGCCAGCGCGGCCCGTGTATCGTCGTCAGAACCGATCCGGACACCTGTAACTGCATGCTTGGCGACGCCGGGCTTAGGCTCGCGTCACCGGTTTGCAGGTTGATTCTACGCGCCACCAGTTCCCGCTGGGCCAGCGCCTGCAGCACGTCGCCGATGCGGCTCTTGGCCGACAGGGGCTCAATGGCGAGCTGCAATGTGCCTCCGCAGGGCAGCCCGAAGCGGTGTGCCTGGTCGGCGGTAATGCCGTAGGTGACGATTTCCGGTGCAGTCCGTGTCATCCCTTCGCGCCGGACCTTGTCGATCAGGTCATCCTCGATGCACCCGCCGGAAACCGAACCCGTCATGCGCCCGTCCTCGCACAGCGCCAGCATTGCACCTTCCGGCCGTGGACTCGATCCCCACGTCTTGATGACCGTCACGAGCTCACAGCGCCTGCCCTGCGCAATCCAGCGCTCACAGGTTTTCAATACGTCAAAATCAATACTGTCCATGGCACACGACTTCTAAAGTAGGAACGGTCAGGCATCTACCGTTGCATCGATTCCCAGATTTTTTGCAGCCGCTTGACCGACACGGGCATTGGCGTGCGCAGCTCCTGCGCGAAGAGAGAGACCCGCAATTCTTCCAGCAACCAGCGGAATTCGACCATCTTCGCATCCGCACTCCTGCCTTTCAAGGCGCGCTGCCAGGGCTGGGCCACCTGGTTCCATTCGGCCATCAGCCGCTGGTCACGCACCGGGTCGGCACGCAGTTTGTCGGTGCGGACATTGATTGCCTTCAGGTAGCGTGGGAAATGCGAGAGCTGCATGTAATCGTTGTCGGCGATGAATCGCTTCGACACCAAGGCCTGCAACTGTGCCTGGATGTCGGCATGGGTTTGCGCATGCGCCTTGATGCCCTGCAGCTTCTTCGGGAGCGTGTGATAGTCGGCAAGTATCTGGCCTGCCAGGCGGGCAATCTCGTTCGCCAGCAGCGTCAGGCGCGATTTGCCTTCATCCTTGCGCGTGTTGAATTCGCCGCTGTTCCTCGGCAGCGGGTCCTGCAAGCAGGCGCGATCGAGCGCGGCATCAAGGATCTGGTCACGCAACTCCTCCTGCGTGCCCAGCGTCATGAACTGCATGCCCATCTGCTGCAGGCCGGGGATATTTTTCTCCAGATATTTCAACTGCTCCTTCAGTTGCAGCGCGAAAAGGCGGCGCAAGCCGATGCGGTGGATGCGCGCAGCTTCGTTCGGATCGTCGAAGACCTCGATATTGCAGTGTGTGCCCTTGTCCACCAGCGCAGGGAAACCGATCAACGTCTGCTTGCCTTGCTGGATTTCCAGCAGTTCGGGCAGCTCGCCGAAGCTCCATGTGGTGAGGTTCTCGTGCTGGACGGCAGGAGTATTTGCACCTAACGTCGGGCTTTTGGGCTGCGGCGCCGGTTCATCGGCGGACACGACCGCCGTGCTCTCGGCAAGCTTCTGGAAACTCGCTCGTGCCTTGCCGCCAAACTCCGCCTGCAACGTGCCGAGATTCCGGCCCATTTCCAACTGCCGGCCGTGCTCGTCAACGACCTTGAAGTTCATGAAGTGGTGCGCAGGCAGTGTCTCGAACTTGAAGTCGGTGGTCTTCAGCATCACCGTTGTCTGCGCACGAATATCAGCGATGATCGCGTCGAGCAGGCTGCCCTTGCCGAATGCATGCCTTTCCTCTATTCGGTCGCAGAAGGCAGCGGCGTAATCCGGCAGCGGCACGCAATGGCGCCGCAACTTTTGCGGCAGCGACTTGAGCAGCAGATGCACTTTCTCTTTCAGCATGCCCGGCACCAGCCATTCGCAGCGTTCGATGGATACCTGGTTCAATGAATACAACGGCACCGTCAGCGTGACGCCGTCGCGCAACGAGCCAGGCTCGAAGTGATAGGTCAGCATCAGGTCAGCACCGGCCACCGTCATCTTCTTAGGGAAGAGATCGGTCGTCACGCCCGCTGCCTCATGGCGCATCAGGTCGTCGCGGTTCAGGTAAAGCAGCTTGGCGTTCTTTGCCGACGCTTCCTTGTACCACTTGTCGAAATCATGCCCGTTGTGGATGCTTTGCGGGATCAGCTTGTCATAGAAGGCGGCAATCAGCTCTTCATCCACCAGCACGTCGAGCCGGCGCGACTTGTGTTCAAGATTCTCAATCTCGCGGATCAGGCGCTGGTTATGCACGAAGAACGCTTCACGTGTCTCGAATTCGCCCGCCACCAGTGCCTCACGGATGAAGACTTCGCGCGCTTCCTGCGGATTGATATGGCCGAAATTGATGCGCCGCTGGCTGTACACCACCAGGCCGTAAAGTGTTGCGCGCTCGGAAGCAGTAACCTGCGCGCCGCGCTTTTCCCAGCGCGGTTCACCCCAGGATTTCTTCAGCAGGTGGCCGGCCACGCGCTCCAGCCACTGCGGCTGGATCTGCGCCACGCAGCGTGCATAGAGCCGCGTAGTGTCGACCAGTTCTGCGGCCATGATCCATTTGCCGGCTTTTTTCACGAGTGATGAACCGGGCCAAATAAAATACTTGATGCCCCGCGCGCCCAGATAATGCGGCTCATCGTCCGCCTTGTAGCCGATATTGCCGAGCAGGCCGACCAGTAATGCCATATGAAGCTGCTCATAGGTGGCAGGCGCTTCATTCAGCCGCCAGCCCTGCTCCTTCACGATAGTCAACAATTGAGAATGCACGTCGCGCCATTCACGAAGCCGAAGCTGCGAAAGAAAATTGGCGCGGCAGTTGTCCTGCAATTGCTTATTCGATTTCTTGTGCTCGATGGCTTCCTCGAACCATTTCCATATCTTCAGATACGAAAGGAATTCCGATTTTTCGTCGGCAAACTTCTTGTGTGCATTGTCTGCCGCATCCTGCGCTTCCATCGGCCGGTCTCGTGGATCCTGCACCGACAGTGCCGAAGCGATGATCAGCATCTCGGTCAGGCAGGCATTGTCATTCGCCGCCAGGATCATGCGGCCCACACGCGGATCGAGCGGCAGCTTGCCAAGCTGCTTGCCGATCGCCGTAAGACGGTTGTCGTCATCGACTGCGCCCAGTTCCTGCAGCAACTGGTAGCCGTCTGCTATTGCGCGGCCTTGCGGTGGCTCTATAAAGGGAAAGGTCTCTACATCAGCCAAGTGCAACGACTTCATGCGCAGGATGACTGCCGCCAGCGACGAGCGCAATATTTCCGGCTCGGTGAATTTGGGCCGCTGCAGGAAATCCTGCTCGTCGTACAGTCGGATGCAGACACCAGCGGCCACGCGGCCACAGCGGCCGGCGCGCTGGTTGGCGGCTGATTGCGCCACCGGTTCGATCTGAAGTTGCTCGACCTTGTTGCGGTAGCTGTAGCGCTTCACGCGCGCGAGCCCCGCGTCGACCACGTAGCGGATGCCGGGCACCGTTAACGAAGTTTCGGCGACGTTGGTCGCGAGCACAATGCGGCGAGCATTCGACGGCTTGAACACTCGCTCCTGTTCCTGTGCCGACAGCCGCGCGAACAGCGGCAGGATTTCCACATGCGGCGGATGGTGCTTGCGCAGCGCTTCGGCGGCGTCGCGAATCTCGCGCTCGCCGGGCAGGAAAACCAGCACATCACCGTGGCCGATGCGGGCAAGTTCATCGACTGCGTCGACCACTGCATCCATTAGATCGCGCTGTTCACGGCTTTTCTGTGCCGCTGTTGCAGAGGCTCGCGCCTCGCTTTTCTGTTCAGACTCGATCGGCCTGTAACGCACTTCCACCGGATACAACCTGCCGGACACCTCAATTACTGGCACCTTGCGCTCCTCGCCACCGAAATGCCGCGCGAAACGCTCTGCATCTATCGTCGCCGAGGTGATGATGATTTTCAGGTCGCGCCGCTTCGGCAGCAGTTGCTTGAGGTAGCCGAGCAGGAAGTCGATATTGAGGCTGCGTTCGTGCGCCTCGTCGATGATGATCGTGTCGTACTGCTTGAGCAAAGGATCGGTCTGCGTTTCGGCAAGCAGGATGCCGTCGGTCATCAGCTTCACCGATGCACCGGCCGACAGTGTATCGGTGAAGCGCACCTTGAATCCGACGTGCTCGCCCAGCGGCGAACCAAGTTCCTGTGCAATGCGCTTGGCAGTAGAGGAGGCGGCAATACGCCGCGGCTGCGTATGACCGATCAGGCCGTTCTGTCCGCGACCGAGCTCTAGGCAGATCTTGGGCAACTGCGTGGTCTTGCCAGAGCCGGTTTCGCCCGAGATGATGACCACCTGGTGGGATTTCAGCGCCTCGGCAATCTCGTGACGCCTTCCAGACACCGGCAGCTCTTCCGGATAAGTGATCACCGGAATCGGATTGCGCTCGATTGCCTTGGGCGGATGCGGACGAGATTTCTTACCGGGAGGAACAGCGCGCAAGGGCGTTGTTTTTTCGGAATGTTTAGATGCGGACATGTCCCGGCCATTATAATGCGGCGAATGGAAAACCTCGTCCAATTCGTCGAATGGCTGCGCTCGGTCGCGCCGTATATCCACGCCTTCCGCGGCAAGACCTTCGTGGTGGCTTTTCCCGGCGAGCTGGTGAAGGCCGGAGCGCTGCCGGTACTGGCGCACGACCTGTCGCTGTTGCACGCGCTCGGCATCAAGGTGGTGCTGGTGCATGGCTCGCGTCCGCAGGTTGAAGAGCAGCTCGCGTTGCGCAGCATCGAAGCACGTTTTCATAACGGTTTGCGCATCACCGACGCGGCAGCGATGGAGTGCGCGAAGGAAGCAGCGGGCGAATTGCGACTGGATATTGAAGCCGCCTTCAGCCAGGGATTGCCGAACACGCCGATGGCGCATGCCGCCATCCGCATCATTTCCGGCAACTTTGTCACCGCTCGCCCGATCGGTACGATCGATGGCATCGACCTTGAATTCACCGGCGTGGTACGCAAGGTGGCTTGGGAGACCATCCACCCGATCCTCAACACCGGCGGACTGGTATTGCTGGGGCCGCTGGGCTTCTCGCCCACCGGCGAAGTATTCAACCTGGCGATGGAAGACGTTGCCCTGTCCGCCGCCGTAGCATTGCGCGCCGACAAGCTGATTTTCATCACGGAGACCCCGATGATGACGGACGAATCGGGCACCGAAATACGCGAACTATCCTCACACCAGGCAAATGCCGTGCTGCAGGCGGGCTTCCTGCCGCCCGATTCGGCCTTCTACCTGCAACATGCGGTACGCGCCTGCAATGAAGGCGTTCCGCGCGCGCACATCGTTCCTTTCGCGACGGACGGCTCCGCCCTGCTCGAGCTGTTTACGCACGACGGCGTCGGCACCATGATTTCGCACGTCAACCTGGAAAGCCTGCGCGAAGCGACCATCGACGACGTCGGCGGTATCCTGCAACTGATTGAGCCGCTCGAGGCCAATGGCACGCTGGTCAAACGCGGACGAGAACTGATCGAGCGCGAAGTGGATCACTTCTCGGTAATCGAGCACGACGGCGTCATCTTCGGCTGCGCGGCGCTCTACCCCTTCCCGGAAGAGCGAATGGCCGAAATGGCGTGCCTTACGGTCAGCCCCGATTCTCAAGGTCAGGGCGATGGTGAGCGCCTGCTCAAGCACATGGAAGACCGCGCCCGCCGCGCCGGGTTCAAGAAACTTTTCGTGCTCACCACCCGCACGGCGCACTGGTTCCTCAAGCGAGGCTTCTACGCCGCCACGGTGGACGATCTGCCGAAGGACCGCCAGCACATGTACAACTGGCAGCGCAAGTCCGCGGTATTCATCAAGAATCTTTAGAGCCTGCTATGGACTTGTACAGGGGTCACGTTCAGACGAGAAAGGAGGCAGCGCAAGACGCGGCGCGCCGCTCAGACTGGGTGTCTGCGCAAGCGTCGCAACGCCGCGATGCGCCTTTCTTGTCCGAACCCTTCGGGCAGTCCCGGAAAGCGGGCGACTGCGGTGTTTCGGCTCCTTGCCGTAGCCCCGCTACGACGCGTCGCCGCGCCTTGCATTCACCCGCTTTCCGGGTCTGCGCGACCCCTGTACAAGTCCATAACAGGCTCTACTCGCTGCCCGCTTACACTCTGGCATTCAACCTTTTTCGATTTCGGAGAAACACATGGCCCGCATGATTCATTGCATCAAGCTCAACAAGGAAGCGGAGGGACTCGACTTCGCACCTTACCCAGGCGAACTCGGCAAGCGCATCTATGAAAACGTCTCGAAGGAAGCGTGGGCGCAATGGCTCAAGCACCAGACCATGTTGGTAAATGAAAACCGCCTGAACCTGGCCGACTCGCGCGCGCGAAAGTACCTCGCCGCGCAAATGGAAAAGCATTTCTTCGGCGAAGGCGCCGATGCCGCTTCAGGCTACGTGCCGCCTGCAGAATAACTGAAAAAAACGTTCAGAACGACAGGGTTCTGACACCTTCGGCTGTGCCGAGCAGGGCTACATCCGCGCCCTGCAGTGCAAACAAACCCACTGTGACAACCCCCGGAATATGGTTGATTTCATCGGAATGACTTCCACCGGCAGGGGGAATCTGCCTAACGTGTCCACCAGTTTCGACCCATCTGCAATGCAGATGAATCGTTTCGCTGCCGAAGCGACAACTTTTTCCCGCGTCAGCGCCGCTCCACCGCCCTTGATCATTGAGCCCTGCCGCGTGATTTCGTCGGCGCCGTCGATGTATATGGGCATGGATTCAACTTCATTCAGATCAAACACTGGTATCCCATGTGCACGGAGCCGTGCGGCTGTCGCTTCTGAAGAAGCGACAGTGCCTTTGATTTTTCCGCGCATCTTTGCAAGTTCGTCAATGAAAAAATTCGCGGTGGAACCGGTGCCGACACCGATGATTTCGCCTTCCGGCACATAGTCGACGGCGGCGCGGGCCACCGCTTGCTTGAGTTCGTCTTGGGTCATGGATATGGAAGCAAAAGAAGGGGCTTTAAAATTGCCGCTATTGTAAGGCGTAATTTTCTGTTTCTTTTGTGAAATTCGGTCGCAAACCGCTGTAGACTTGCGATATCACTTTCCGGAGGCCGTTCCTCGACTTCACGCTGCCCACCCGGAATGCCGCTTTCGCCCTGGACCCATCGTGTTCCCAGCTGACTACCCGCCACCGCAACAGCTCGACCTCGCCGCCGGAATTTTGCAAACGGTCGGGCTTGGCGTGGTCGTGCTCGATCCATCCCGACGGATTGTGATCTGGAACCGCTGGATGGAAACCTATTCCCGCTCGCCTGCTGCGAGCGTCATAGGAAAGACGTTGACCGAAGTTTTCGGTGACAGTATGAGCGGACGGGCTCTCGGCGTCATAGAAAAAACGCTGACAGGCAATCTTCTCTTCGATCACACGCCCATTTCGAGCAAAACACCGTTTCCACTCTACCGAGCGGCCGCCGACCGCGACCGTGACGAACGAATACCTCAATCCGTCAAGGTCAGCCTGCTGCCTGTTCAGGGACACGCTTCTCACTGCCTTATCGAAATCGCCGACATCAGCGAGACGGAAGCCCGCGAACAAGCACTGCATGAACAGGCAACCCAACTACAGTGGCAAAGCTTTTCCGATGGCTTGACCGGCATCGCCAATCGACGCCGGTTCGATACGCATATCGAGCATGAATTCCGCCGCGCGCGGCGCACAAAATCCCCGCTGGCCCTAATCATGCTCGACGTAGATTGCTTCAAAAAATACAACGACAACTACGGTCACCAGAAAGGTGACGAATGTCTTGTCAGGATTGCACAGTCGCTCTCCCGGCTTCTCGGCCGTCCCAACGACCTGTTGGCACGCTATGGCGGCGAGGAGTTCATGGCTGTGCTACCCGACACCAACACATTTGGCGCACGCAATGTAGCCGCAACTATGCGAGAAGAAGTGGAAAAGCTCTGCATCGAGCATGCCTACTCGGATGTGGCATCACATGTCACGATCAGCATTGGCGTCGCTTCGCAGGTGCCGGACAACGATACCGCGATTGCGCACCTGATCGGCGCTGCCGATCGTGCACTTTACCGCGCCAAGAATCAGGGCAAAAACTGCATGGTCGTGTACGGAGAAGCCTGAGGCCCCATGACCTTCATGCCTAAAAGAAGGCGGATCACTTCGGGCCGCAAGATTCGCCTGTCGCCTAGGCGAAATTCGTTACGCCTTGATGACGTGTGCCACTGCCGCATTTAGCGTAAAAACGCAAGTACAAAAACGCGCCATTAGCAACTTTGGTAGCTTACCGACCGAATTCTTGACACCGTCGAGGAAACCGGTAAATATCGGAGCGCTCCTGGCAATTCGAAACAGGCTAGCCACGTCTGCCTGTATATCAGCCGAAACCGGCCTTCCTGCCGATGAAACCCACCACCGAATAAGATGAGATTCCAGAAGCCGGTCATCAAGCTGCACGTCACCATCAGCCTGATCTTCGTGCTGCTCACGTTGCCTGTCCTTGTAACCTTCGTTGTGGTGAACTACAGGGCCAACATGGCCTTGAGCGAAAAGTATACGGAACAGTTCATACGCAGCGCCGTGTCGGATACGGTTGACGCCACCACCAGGCTGTTCAATCCGATGCTTACTACCGTGCGCACGGCGGCTACGCTGATGAGGGACCAGCCGGACTATTTCCGCAAGAGCTATTCAGCCGATTATCTGTACGAGATAGTGGCGCAAAACGAGGCAATATACGCAGCCTACGTGAGCTTCAGCGACGGCTCGTTCCGCCAGGTCAACCGCCGCGTGAAAAACAGCAGCGCCCTTGGTGAGCCGCTGCCCGCACAGGCGCGCTTCATCAGCCGCTATATTGACGCTACCGGCGGCAAGGGA
>JAQSWC010000385.1 GCA_029266815.1 Paucimonas sp. | reverse complement strand
GGCCTACCGCGAAAATTCCGCTTCTCCAGGACGGAAATGAAGTCATACCCGAGACCTCGATCATGATCGAGCATATCGAGCAGCGATATCCCGGAAAGGTCCGCCTGATCCCGCAAGATCCGCACACACAACTGAACATCCGTCTTTGGGATCGCCTTTTCGACCTCTACGTCATGGCCCCGATGCAGCGCTTCATTGCCCAGCAGCTCCGACCAGCCACGGAGCGGGACATGGGGATCATTGCCGACTCGCTCACGGAGCTGCAAAATGCGTACGACATGATCGAGGACAGGCGTGGCGACCACAACCGGGGGGCGGGGGAAAGCTTCAGCATGGCGGACTGCGCCGCGGCCCCGGCGCTGTTCTATGGGCGCATTGTTGCGCCATTTTCGTCCAGCCACGTAAACCTGGCCCACTGCTTCGACCGGCTGATGGCACGCCCATCGGTCAGGCGGGTAATCACGGAAGCGCGGCCCTACTTCCAGTACTTCCCGCTCCACGATGCCATCCCGGCGCACTTCCTTTCGGATGCAGAACCAAAACTACCGTAAACCGGAGCGTTCCAACTCTGCATCACCGCCAAGGAGCTGACGCGGTATCAGCAAAAAAAATGACAAATTTCGCGGTATCTCATCCAAGGATACGCTGTCCTGAATTAATGAAACGGGATGCTGGCTTCGGTTGTCGCTCCGATTTCGGGGAATACTGGCGTTCTCTATACCGATACCGTCGTTTCGCACACATACCTTGGTTATTGCAACGGGCGCTAAAATCAAATCTGAGGGGGGTACTAAGCGAAGCACTACGCAATTTAACTAGGATATGGGCGACGATACCAGTCGAGCCGCACCGGATGGATATATTGTCTATGGCTTTCGAGTTGCCGCACCGCAACAAGTCACGCTAGTCTTCTATAGACGGCTCCCGGCGGGCATCCGGTTACATAATCATACCGATTGATCTTGTCAAATAAGATCGAGAGGCAAGGCCGCGTCTTGATTAGCGCCCCCTTCAGTTGCTTATTTTTGACATTGTGAATCAGCTCGTTATCGATCATCTCGAGCATATGCTCATGAAAGGGGATTTCATAATCGATGTACTCCTTATCAAATGCCTCCCCCCTCAGCGGTCTCAGTCTTGCAAGATTTTTGTCCGCGCTTGATTTCAAGCCCTGACTGATCCCATTTTCCCGCGGCTTAATTCCAAGCCGTGTGATCAGTTCAGTTAGCGATTCAAGCGCCGCCGTATGATCAGCAACCATCCGTTGCGCGAAAAACTGTACTTCCGGGCTGGATGACTTGAACTGAGCAAGCTTGCCGGACTCGATATCTAAGGTATGCGCTGCGGTGATGATGGCCGCAATTTGATGATCATCCAATGCTGATTGTGCCTGGGCCTGAGTCAAAAATATAGGGGCGATAAACGCACTGGCAAACAGGAGGAAAATTTTCATAAGATTCCATAATGTAGATTTCACAAGCGCCCGCAATGTCCCGACCTGCATGAGAGTGCGTTGCGTTTCACGGATAAAACGGAGAATCGGGATGTTTTACTCAGCCATTCAGGGGGAGTCTGTTAACTGTCCCACATAAGAGCGGAATCGTTAGTCCTAATGCGCTACTATTGGGCGCGATGGCACTAGCACTTACGTCCTTAGGAACTATGTTTCGGTGGTCAGTGGCGCTACGAAAAAGGTTAAGAACGAAATGAAGCGGGGCCTAGATCAGTTTTAACGGCCCTCATTTTTTTCTTGCGGGGACCGCGACGGTTTGTCCATGCCATCAGTGCGCTAACGTATTCTGGGCCGTTATCGCACTATATTCGGCCACGCCGGCCGCGCCACTCGATTATTCGATCCAGTGAACGAATCAGCCGCTCGATGCAAAGCAGGATGGGGATGGTGGCGACCTGCGCCAAACCACGAGCTACGAACGAATATAAGCACCGTGAAAGCCAAACGGCACGTGCTGGGGAACCCTTGCGCGGGCAAGCTCGGACAAATCACGTGCGTCGAGCAGCAAAGGTACGAGTTGTTTGCCGGTACATCCAGGACCACCGTCAGCAATATGCCCTCATCCTCTGCTTGAGCGTCTGTCTGGGCGACAAACACAGGCTCGCCCGGATATTGACCCTCCCGCTGCCACTGCCTGATATCGCCCGCCAGATCGAATTTAACGACAGTGTCAAAAATGACTGATTCACCCCGTTTTGCGATGCCTGCGGCATAAACATACTGATACGTTTGGCCGTTGCACTGCTTATAGTTGATGCGCGACCGCTCGTCATTGCCCCGCCGTCGGCGCTCAAGCACCTGACTGCGCTGGAAGCCGGCGGTCTCGTCCGTTCGGAAAAAGTTGGCCGAGTCTGAACCTATCGCATCGACCCAAACGCGTTCACGGGCGTGAAAGCATGGGTCTCGGAACGAAAGGCGCGGTTGAATAGCCAATACAGCAGGCTGGAAAGATACCTTGTTGGAGACAGCGCATGAAACCCCTCTTGACTTTCCCTGATGTTTCGATGATTATAGAACTATGGAAATGAAAGAAGCTATCGTCGCACTTGCCGCGCTTGCCCAGGAGACACGCCTTTCGATATTTCGCCTGCTGGTGCAGGAGGGTCCGGAGGGAATTCCTGTCGGGCAGATCGGGATCGGTGAAGAGCTGCAGGTAGCGCCTGCCACGCTTTCGTTTCACTTGAAGGAGCTTTATCACGCGGGCCTGATCTCTTCGCGGCAGGAAGGCCGGTTCATCTACTACACCGCCAATTTCGAGCATATGGCGGCACTCATGACCTTCCTCACCCAAAATTGCTGCCAGGGTGTGCCGCACGAGTGCCTTACCGTGGCGGAAACCCAGCTTAGGGACTGTTGTCCGCCGAAACGCAAACCTAAATCTACGAGGAGTCAATCATGAAACGTTTTCACGTTCACGTTGCCGTTGATGATCTGGAGGCCAATATCCGATTTTACTCCGCAATATTCGGAGCACCTCCTAGCGTAGCTAAACCTGATTACGCAAAATGGATGATCGAGGAGCCCCGGCTCAATTTCGCAATTTCCAATCGTGGTGCAAAAACCGGGCTGGATCACTTGGGGTTTCAAGTCGATTCGAATGAGGAGCTGGGCGAATTGCGCCAGAAAGTGGCCGATGCGGAGATTGCCGCGCTTGATCAGCCGCAATCGGAATGCTGCTATGCACGTTCGGATAAATATTGGATTACCGACCCGCAGGGCATTGCCTGGGAAACCTATCATACGCTCGGCGAGGTCGAAGTTTATGGTGTGGACATGCCTAAAGTCGCCAAAGCCGCAGCTGAAGGGGCTGCATGCTGCGCCCCCAAGCCGAATGTAGCGAACACCACGCCGAAGCGCGCAAGCTGCTGCTAAAGATCATGACCATTCGCTCGTTCAACGTTTTGTTCCTTTGTACCGTCATTCAGCACGAAGCATTCTTGCCGAAACTTATCTCAATGTGTCCGGGAAGGGGCGCTTCCGTGCGTTCAGTGCCGGAAGTTTTCCAACCGGAAAAGTAAATCCTTACGCGCTTGAGCTCCTGGAGAAAAGCCACCTTCCGACCGGAGGAACTCAGGAGCAAGGCATGGGATGAATTTGCCAAATATTACTGAATATCGCTTCTGACAACTCCAACCCTCCCGAACTTCCCCGAACACTCCGTTAAGCACGTTCTAGTTTTCAGGCTGGGCTGTTAAAGCCGCTAGTCAAAGAGAGCGTTTATCCGCTTAGAGGGCCTGCTTAGAGGGAGAATTGACGTGCTTGTCGCCGTACTGATTTTTCTTGTTACCATTATTCTGGTGATCTGGCAGCCGCGCGGGCTGGGTATTGGCTGGAGCGCAATGCTCGGCGCCGTCCTCGCGCTGCTGTCAGGGGTGGTCCATCTCGCCGATATTCTGACGGTCTGGCAGATTGTCTGGAATGCAACGGCTACCCTCATCGCCATTATTATTATCAGTCTCTTGCTCGATGAAGCCGGTTTTTTCGAATGGGCGGCCCTGCACGTGGCACGGTGGGGCGATGGACATGACCGGATGCTATTTGCCTTGGTCGTCCTGCTCGGCGCGTCAGTTGCTGCGTTGTTTTCCAATGATGGCGCGGCGCTGATTCTCACGCCTATCGTAATGGCGATGCTCCTGGCGTTGGGATTCAATCCGGGGACCACCCTTGCATTCGTGATGGCCTCAGGCTTCATATCCGATGTTGCGAGTCTCCCCTTCGTCGTTTCCAACCTGGTCAATATCGTATCAGCCGATTTTTTTAAGATCGGTTTCACGACGTACGCCGCCATCATGATTCCGGTGAATATCGCCGCTGTCGCTGCCGCTCTGGCGGTGTTGTTGCTCTATTTTCGCCGGAGTATTCCGGCACGCCATGATGTGCATCAGCTTAAACGGCCAAATGATGCCATTCGGGACGGAACCACTTTTAGCACCGGCTGGCTGGTGCTCGTGCTGTTGCTGGTCGGATTTTTCGGCCTCGAACCTTTGGGGGTACCGATCAGCGCGGTTGCCGTCGCCGGGGCGCTGCTCCTGTTTGCTGTTGCCGCGCATGGACATGTTATCAGCACCCGCAAGGTGCTTCGGGAGGCCCCTTGGCAGATCGTAATTTTCTCTCTCGGGATGTATCTCGTGGTTTATGGACTGCGCAATGAGGGGCTTACCGACTATCTCACCAGACTGCTCGATTACTTTGCACAGGGCGGGATATGGGGAGCTGCGTTTGGAACGGGAATTCTTGCCGCGCTATTGTCCTCAGTCATGAACAATATGCCTACGGTGCTGCTGGGAGCCCTTTCCATT